>JAGHBG010000034.1 GCA_021161105.1 Thermotogaceae bacterium
GAAAGAAGAAAAGCTACTACTATAATCCGTTTGAAAAAGAGTTTGAAGTGCAAATTAGAGAAAATTTATTGAGAAAAGCAAAGGCAATTGATCAAAAACTTTCAGGTAACGAATTTTCGATAAAGCCAATAACTAAGATGAAACAGAGGATTATAAGATACAAAAGATTTATAGTAATAGCTTGGGACGGAAAGTTTGAATTGTCCGGTGATGTCGCACTAATTGAATTAGCTCTTAATTGGGGGCTTGGTTCCAAAAACGCACAGGGATTTGGAATGATTGAATTGATGTGAAAGGGGTGATGATTTTTGATTAAAGCGTTTTATGAAATCGGTAAAATACACGAAAGCAACTTTGATGAAACTCAACAACTTACAGAAGATCTGGGAACGAAGTATACAGCAACAATTACAATAAACGTGGAAACAAAAAATGATTCTTTAATTTATACTGGCTGTTCGATGGAGAAGAAAAAAGATGTAAATTATCTTTACAGAAAAACTCCACCTGCAAGGTTTGACCCTTATTCTCTTACACTTAAACCAGCCAAACATGGACCTGAAAGAATAATAGATAGATTTATTAAATACTGTGAGGTTCATAAAGGAGAATTGATCTCTAATATAGGGAAAATTCTAAAAGAAAATAGAGAAGTCATAATTAGGGATATTGAAGTTGCAGCTAAAAATTGTGACAAAAACGAACGCTATTTTGCTACTGTGGTAATAGACGGACGTTATGTGGGTGAGATAGAAGAATTTCGAAAGACTTTCTTACAAGAGGTTCAGAAAGTACCAAAACCAAGGATAGGAAAGTGCTTTATCTGTGGAAAAGAAACCAAAGTAGGTGCCAAAGTTAGTGATATTCTAAAATTTGCTACCATAGATCAGCCAGGTTTTGCATATAGGATGAACAACAAAAGCCACAATGTCACAATGCCACTTTGTTCAGAATGTTTTGCGAAATTAGCTCTTGGTAAAAAAATAGCTGATGAAAAACTAACACTAAACTTTTATGGTTCTTGTGATTCTTATGATTCTCGGGTTTGTGTCTTACCTAGATTTTTTGGAGAAAGGATAGAAAAATATCACAGGTTTGCTCAAAATACTTTAGCTGTTTTTGACAGCCTGACGGATACTTTTAAGGGAGAAAATGGGAGATACGAGAAGTTTGAAAGAAAGATAGTTGCAAAGCTTGGAAAAGAAGAAACCTATTCAACACTAAATTTTGTTTTTTTCATGAAAGCTAGGAAAAAGGACGAAGTTAAATTATACCTGAACATTCAAGATGTTCCTCCATCTCGTCTGAAGGTGATTAGTTTTTCTGCAACTAGTATTGAAAATGAACTTAAATCACTGGGATCTCCGTATATAAAGTTTGAAACTCTTTGGAAGGTTTTCAAAGGTTACTCTCAGCTCCAGAAAAAAGCAACGGACAAAAGTCCAGTTCCTCCTTCTGATTTCTTAAAGTACATGCAGGCAATGTTTAAAGGTTTTAGGATAAATCTTGATCCATATAAAAAAGCAGCGTTGAGATATATACATTCATTTAAAATGAATGCTGATGAAAAAGAAAGAAAAAATCTCTTTCTTGAAAGAGGTAACATAGTGACGATGGGATACTTTTTGAACAGACTGAACAATTTTCATGAAGGGGGGAGATTAGATTTGAGTAAATCGAAGTCCGAGATTTTAAAAGATTTTTTTGAGTTATACCCGGATTTCTTCAAGAATGACGAATTAAAACTTACCTTTATTATTGGAATGATTCATTCGATATTTGTGGATGTCCAGGAATCACAGGGTTATTCTGGAACAGCGGATCGAAGAATAAAGGGTTATAGGATGAAGCCAGACGATTTTAAAGAACATCTCTCTTACATGAAAAGTAAGTTCAAGTATTACTCGACAAAGATCAAAGATGCCTCTCATGTGGAATTTATGAAAAGGCTTTTTGAAATTGCGGGAGAATACCAATTAAAAGCTGGAATGAAATGGGAATCTTCTGTTACTGACTTAAATTATGCTTTTCTTTGTGGAGAGGCTTCAAAAGGATTGTTGATGAGTTCAAATCTAGATAAAAAAGAAATTGAGGATAAGGAGGTATAGGTATGGAAGCCATAAAAAACAGACATGAGATTGTATTTGTTTATGATGTGAAAGATGGAAATCCCAATGGAGATCCATTGGATGAAAACAAGCCAAGGATGGACGAAGTAACTGGAGTAAATATAGTTTCAGATGTAAGGCTAAAAAAGACTTGTCGCGAATACATGATTTCCGCTAACAGAGAAAAAGATGAGTACGAATATGAAGTTTTCATAAATGGTGAGCCAGTTACCTCAGAGCAGAGGGCGAAACAATTGATACCCGATATAACCGGCAAAGACAAAGAATACACCAGAAAGACTGCGGCAGAGGCGCTCCTTAAAAAATGTGTCGATCTAAGACTCTTTGGGGGAACAGTTCCGATTTCCAAGTTAAATATGTCTATAATTGGACCTGTTCAATTTAGGTTTGGTCGTTCTCTTCACAAGGTGGATCCGGTTTTTATTCAGGGAACAGCGGCATTTGCTTCGAAGGAAGATAAGGAAGGAAGAAGTTTCAGCGAAAAATGGCAGCTCCCTTATTCCTGTATAGCATTTTATGGTGTAATAAACCAAAACACAGCTAAGGAAACACTTCTTCGCGAAGTCGACATTAATTTCTTTTTTGAAGCCTTATGGAATGGAACTAGGGATCTTATAACCCGCTCAAAAATGGAGCAATTACCAAGGCTTCTCATTGATGTAGTTTATAACGATAATGAAAATTTTCACATAGGGGAGCTTGAC
>JAGHBG010000106.1 GCA_021161105.1 Thermotogaceae bacterium
GTGATTTTCTCGAATGAAAAGAAAGTTCATTATGAGATTTTGAAGCAAAAAATCTTTGAAGTGGAAGAAGCTTTTAAAAAGGTTCATGGGAAGGATTTTGAAGTTGAGATTGATTCAAAGGAGGAAACAGAGAGGACTAAGAAGATTAAAAAGAAGTTAATGACACTCTTTGGTGGAGAGGGGGATGAGTCTTGAAAAAGATTAAAGGTATTGGTGGTAAAAGTTTGAGAAAGGGCGGAGGAGGTCTCAGAAATCTTGCCAAAATGCAGGAGGAATTCCAAAAGAAGATGGAGGAGATAGAGAGTAAGTACGGTGAGGAAACGGTTGAAGTAACTGCAGGTGGCGGTGCTATTAGGGTTAAAATGGCTTGTGATTATCGGTTAGTTGGTTTAGAATATGACAAGGATATTTTGGAAGATAGTGAAATGTTTAACGATATACTGATGGCGGCTATAAACGAAGCATTGCAAGAAGTTGAGAGAAAAAGAAAGGAAATTATGGAAAGTGAATTGGGAGCTTTAGGATTGAGTGGATTAGGTAATTTACCATTTTAAAGGAGGTGTTAAAGCATGGCAAGAGTAGCGATTAACGGCTTTGGTAGGATTGGAAGAGTTGTATTCAGAATTATTCATGAAAGACAAAAAGAGGGGAAGCTTTCAGATATTGAAGTAGTTGCAATAAACGACTTGACTGATCCAAAAACACTGGCTCATCTCTTAAAATATGACTCTGTACATGGAAAATTTAAGGGAGAAGTTGTTGGAAAAGACGATAGAATTGAAGTTGATGGAAAATTCATAAAGGTATATTCAGAGAAGGATCCTGAACAGCTTCCCTGGGAGGAACTTGGGGTTGATGTTGTTGTAGAATCTACGGGAGTTTTCAGGGATCCAGCAAAGGCGAAGAAGCATGTAAAAGCTGGTGCAAAAAAGGTAATTGTTACAGCTCCATTCAAAGGAGAAGCAACAGAGGATTCTGTAACTGTGGTTCCTGGTGTTAACGACGATTGGCTAAAACCGGAACATGTTGTTATATCTAACGCATCCTGTACAACAAACTCAATTGCTCCTGTTGTAAAGGTTCTTCACGAAAAGTTTGGAATAGTTAGTGGACTTCTTACCACAATTCACTCTTATACAAATGACCAGAGGATCCTTGATCTTCCACATAAGGATCTTAGAAGAGCAAGGGCAGCAGCTGTGAACATAATTCCAACAACAACGGGAGCAGCAATTGCTGTTGGGAAGGTTATTCCTGAGCTTAATGGAAAGCTCGATGGTTTGGCAATAAGAGTTCCGACTTCTGATGGCTCAATTTCTGATTTTTCTGCTGTGCTTGAAAAGGAAGTAACGGTAGAAGAGATAAATGCTGTTATGAAGGAAGCTTCCGAGACCTATCTCAAAGGAATTCTTGGATATAATGAAGAGCCAATAGTTTCCACTGATATAATAGGCAGCACATTCTCTGGAATATTCGATGCAACACTCACGAAGGTTGAAGGTAGACTGGCAAAAGTTTTCTCATGGTATGATAACGAGGCTGGGTACAGCAACAGGGTAGTAGATTTGCTTGAGAAGGTTGTGGGTATGCTTTAATTTTGGTAAAAATTTTCAAAAAGTATTGTGCTATGTGGTAAGCCCCCTGCCTAAAGGGGGCTTTTGTTGTAAAATAAAGTAGGGAAGGTGTATGATCCAAATAAGGGGGGATTATAGTGAGAATGGTTGTAAACCAGGGAGAACTTGAAGATAAAATAGTCATGACATCTAAAGCGGTGGCGAAGAAAACAGCAAAGCCAGTTCTTTCGGGTTTTTTATTTGAAGTTTCTTCTGAGGGTGTTTTTGTAAATGCGACTGATCTTGAAACAGGAGTTCGGGCGACTGTTCAAGCAGATGAAGTGGAGGGTGAAGGAAAGTTTGTTGTAGATGCATCTACATTTCTGGATATAGTAAAAAATCTTCCAAACGATGTAGTTGTTCTTGAATATGATGAAGATGTTCTTAATATAAGCTCTGGAAGATCAAGTTTTTCTTTATCGACAATGGATGCATCTGAATTTCCAGAATTTTCTTTTGCTGAAACTGATTCTTTTGTTGAAATAGATACATCTATTCTTGAAGATATGATAGATAAGGTTATATATGCAGCTGCTACCGATGAATTTATGAAGAATCTCAATGGTGTATATTGGGAATTCACTGATACAGGTCTGCGTCTTGTTGCATCTGACGGTTTCAGATTAGCTTTGATTGAGCAAAATCTTGAATCTACGCTTGGAATGAGCTTTCTTATCTCTTTAAAAAGCATGAAGGAACTTCAGAATGTTATTAGTAACACAAGTGAACCGGCAGTTAGGCTGAGATACGATGGGAAGAGGTTTTCTGTGGAAGCGGGAGATGTACAGGTTACAATGAGAGTAGTGGATGCAGATTTCCCGGATTACAGGAGGGTGCTTCCAAAAGAATACAATACAAAAGTTGTTTTATCAAAAACAGAAGCTCTGGATGCCTTAAAGAGAACAATGATTATTGCTAAAAAAGGTAGTGATGCGGTTAAGCTTGAAGCTTCAGAAGATGGAGTTATCCTGACGAGTAGGAGTCCTGATTATGGTGAAGCAAGGGAAGAGCTTGAAGCTGATTTTGAAGGAGAAAATATTGAAGCAGCATTTAATCCTAAGTTTTTGCAGGAAGCGTTTAGAAATGTTGATACAGAAGAGATAGAACTTTATTTTGTCAGTTCAACGGCTCCACTTAAGATAAAGGGTTTTGAAAAGGAAGAATATTTCTATATAGTTATGCCAATAAGATTGGCGTAAAATAATGTTTTTGAAATTCGTATTTTATGTTTTTCTAGTAATAAATTTACATGAGAAGATATTGTATGACAGGGGTGGTTATGTATGACAGTGAGAGAGCTTTTAGAGACGGCGTTGAAAATAGAAGAAGAAGGGGAAAAGTTTTATGAAACATTAGCAAAAAAAGTTAAAAACGACGAATATAGGGGATTTTTTGAGAAAATGGCAAGGGAAGAGGAAAAACATGCTGAAAGGTTTAAATGCCTTGCTTCGAAATTCGAAGAAGAAATTTATGTAGATAGTGATGAGGCAGTTTTGTACCTTAAAAGTTACACGGAAGGCAGAGTTTTTCCACAAATTGAAGACATGATGAAGTGGATAGAAGAGAGAAATTTTGAGGAAATCGTGGAATATTCTATTATTATAGAAAAGGAGTCGATAATATTTTATACAGAAATTAAAGCATGGCTCAGAGATGAAAGGACGAGAAAGCTTATTGATGCAATAATCGATGAAGAGAGAGAACACATAAGGACTCTGGTTTTAATGAGAGAAGCCAAATAAAATGATAAAGGGGGCATTAAAGCCCCCTTTTATTTTATCGACCGTCAGAATGGGATTTCTTCTGGATTTACTATTCCCGCAAAGTCGAATTGTTTATCCGTTGGAGCGTTAACTCTCACAACAGCAACAACAACAGATTTAACAGCATCTCCGTTTTCATTTATTGTAATGTAGCCTGAGGCTCCTTCAAAGTTTTTGGTGTTTCTTATCTCTTTTGCGAGTGCTTCTCTAAGTCCCTGCAAATCATTTACAAGCTCAGGATTCTTTGATAGGGCTCTTTCAAGAGAATCTGCAAGGATCAGGTATGCATCAAATGCAAGTGCTGCAAAGGCTGATGGAGGTTTGCCATACTTTTCTTTATACATTTTAACAAATTTCTTTGACAATTCAGTTGCTGCACCATTTGCATTATAGTGGGTGGTGAAATAAGCCCCATCAACGGCTTCGCCACCAATTTTAATAAGTTCGGGTGCATCAAAACCGTCCCCACCAAGGATGTATCCTTTGAATCCAAGTTGTCTTGCCTGTCTTGAAATAAGAGCAGCTTCCGGATAGTATCCTGTGATGTAGATGGCATCTGGATGGTATTTAAGAGCTATAGAGACCTGTGCTGTGAAGTCCTGGTCTCCTGTTTTGTAAAAGACCTGTCTTACTTTTCCACCAAATTTTTTGAAAGCTTTTATGAAGTAGTTAGTAAGACCGACTGAGTAGTCCTGTTCAACGTCGGTGAACGCAACGACGTTTTTAACACCGAGTTTTTTGAATGCGAAAACAGCTGCTGCCCCACCCTGGAATGGGTCAATGAAGCACGCTCTTGAAATGTACTTTTTACCCTGGGTAACAAGTGGATTTGTAGATGTTGGAGAAATCATTGGAACATGTTTTTTCTCAGCGACTGCTCCACCGGCAAGCGAATGCGAAGAGGCTATCTGGCCAATAATACCGACAACATGTTCTTTATCTGTAGCTCTTGCAACTGCGTTGGCAGCTTCTGTTTTTTCACTTCTGTTGTCAATAAGGATCAGTTTTACCTCGTGTCCAGCTACAGTTGGCTTTAGCTCATAAGCCACTTGAATACCTTCCCAGGCCATCTGTCCAAATGCTGAGATACCACCTGTCATTGGAAGAACAGCACCTACCTTAAGGGTTGCTGCAAATGCAACTAATGAGAAAACCACAAAGGCTACCAAAAAAAGTTTCTTCATAATACCGTCACCCCCTACAGAAGAATTTGGTAATTACTGAATAACTTATTATTCGCTGAAATAAAGTAGTTTAGCTTTTTTGCAGGCTGTTAAATATTCAAGGAACTTGTTGTGATCGACATTTTCTACCTTTACGACAACGATGTATTTTCCATTATGGAGTGGGTAACTTGATATAGCTATGATATTTGCACCAGCATCGGCTGCGAATTTTGCTATATTATATATTACTCCAGGTTCGTCTTCTGCTTCAAATGTATACCTTGTTCCCTTTCTGCCGGCACCAAGCATTTTCACAAATGTTTTGAATATATCAGTTTCTGTGATTATTCCAACGAGTTCTTTGTTATCATTTAAAACAGGAAGAGCTCCTATCTTTTTCTCTGCCATAATTTTTGCGGCGTTTTCGAGAGGTGTGGTTTCTTTAACTGTGACTACATTCTTTATCATTATTTCTTTTACTTTCAGTTTATTTAAAAGATATTGAAGTTCCCAAATGTCCAGTGTAGTGGCGGCTGATGGGGATGCTGACAAAAGGTCTTTTTCTGTTATTATTCCAGCTATTTTTCCATCTTTTACAACGGGTAACCTTCTTATTTTGTTTTTTCTTAGAATATTCATTGCATCAGAGAAACTTGTATCTGGCGTTATCGTTATAACTTCTTTGGTCATTACATCTTTAACAAGCATCCTTACACCCTCCTTATCCTATACCAAGGTATGCCTTTTTAACTGTTTCATCATTGAGAAGCTCTTGAGACGGACCTTCAAGAACAATTTTTCCGGTTTCAAGAACATACCCATAATGTGATATGTTGAGAGCGCCGAAGGCATTTTGCTCAACAAGGAGAATAGTGGTGCCTTCTTCATTTATTTTCTTGATGACTTCAAAGACTTCTTCTACCAGAATCGGTGCCAATCCCAGAGAAGGCTCATCCATCATCAAAAGTTTTGGCCTGCTCATCAAAGCCCTGCTTATAGCAAGCATTTGCTGCTCTCCTCCAGATAGTGTGCCTCCAAGCTGAGAAAGTCTTTCTTTAAGTCTTGGGAAGAGCTCAAAGACCCATTCAAGATCCTGTTTGATTCCTTCCTTGTCTTTTCTGTTGAAAGCGCCCATCATGAGATTCTCATAAACGGTAAGTTCTGGAAATATTCTTCTACCTTCAGGAACAAGGGCAATTCCCATTCTGTTTACAGTATGAGCAGGTTTGTTGGTTATGTCTATGCCGTTATAAACTATCTTTCCACTCTTTGCTTTTACAAGCCCTGTTATTGTTGAAAGTGTTGTTGTTTTGCCAGCTCCATTTGCACCAATCAAAGTTATAATTTTTCCTTTTGGGACATTAACGGAAATTCCTTTTATTGCGTGGATAGCGCCATAGTAAACATGCAAATTTTCTATATTAAGAACTATTTCTTCAGACATTCTTCCACTCCTTTCCAAGATAGGCCTCGATAACTTTTGGATTATTTTGAATTTGCTCTGGAGTTCCCTCTGCTATAATTTTACCGTAATCCATTACTATAATTCTTTCACATATTCCCATAACAACTTTCATGTCGTGCTCTATCAGGAATATTGTGACTTTAAACTCATTTTTAAGTCTTTTGATGAATTCCATAAGGTCTTCTGATTCTTTTGGATTCATTCCAGCGGCTGGTTCATCAAGAAGAAGAAGTTTGGGTTTTGTGGCAAGAGCTCTTGCAATTTCAAGTTTTCTTTGCTCACCATATGGAAGAGCAGAAGCTTTTTCATGCATAACGTGTGAGAGGCCTACCCTTTCTATAAGTTCCTTTGCAGTTTCTATCATTTTCTTTTCTTTTTTTAGATATCCAAGTTTTGACACAGCTCTCCAGAACCAAAATTTTTCAAAATTTTTTGGGGGTTTACCGTGCTTTTTCAATATTCTGTCGGCATCGGGGTTGGAAAGCTCGTGATGCTGTGCAACAAGCACATTTTCAAGAACCGTTAGATTGTAAAAGAGCCTTATGTTCTGAAAAGTTCTCGCAATTCCCAGGTGAGTAATTTGATGCGGTTTAAGTGGTGTTATATCTATTTCGTCGAATATTATTCTTCCTTTTGTTGGATAGTATATACCGGTCACAACGTTGAATACGGTTGTCTTACCAGCACCATTGGGGCCTATAAGTCCTAAAAGCTCAAGTTTTTTCACTCCGTTGTCAAAATCGTTTACAGCGATAAGACCTCCGAACTGCATTGTTACATGATCAAGTTTTAAAAGAAATTCTTCACCCGCTTTGACTTCTTCTTGCAAGCTTTTTACAGTTTCTGTCATGACTTCTCACCTTCCCGTTTTAACCTTGAAAACCATTTGTAAAGATTCTCCCAAGTTAGTTCTTCTCTTCCCATTATTCCTCTTTGCCAGAAGATCATGACAAGAATGAACAAGACGGATATAACCAGGATTCTCATACCTGGTATTCCGGGAACCTGGATCCCGAAGAATGTAAACGGTTGTTCTAAATTTCTGAGCCATTCAAAGAGTATTGCAAAGATAGCAGCACCTATTAAAGAACCTGATATGCTTCCAAGACCACCCAGAACGATCATTATCAATATGTAAAAGGTGAACATCGGTCCCATTGTTGTAATTCTTGGATCGATCGTTGTAAGCCAGTGGGCATATAATGATCCAGAAACTCCGGCAAAGAATGCACCAACGACAAAAGCAAGAAGCTGATGTTTAAACACATTAATTCCCATAGATCTTGCTGCTATTTCATCTTCCCTTATAGCTTTTAAAGCCCTTCCGTAAGAGCTGTATACCAGACTTGATATGAAGACTACAGTGAACAAAAGCCATCCATATACCCACCATATATTAGAATATTCTTGCAAAGCCTTAAGGCCCAGAGGTCCATTTGTTATAGTAAGAGCGTTATTTGCCCAGATCCTTACAACCTCTGCAAATCCCAATGAGGCTATAGCGAGATAGTCACCGCGGAGTTTCAAAACAGGCCAGCCTATTAAGAAGGCAAAGAGTGCAGCCATAACTCCTCCCGCTATGGTTGCAGTGAAAAAATCTGCGTGAATTTTTTCAATCCACGGTTGGATACCAAAAAGGAATGACATTGCTTTCTGTTCCGGAGTAAGAGTAAGAAGTGCAGCGGTGTATGCTCCAATAAGGATGAATCCTGCGTGTCCCAAAGAAAATACTCCTGTTATGCCGTTTATAAGATTCAGGCTTACAGCCATGATTCCATAAATAGCTATAAGCCTTAGTACTCTTAATTTGTAGTCATCGAAGGTTCTATTAGCTATCCATAGAAGAAATCCCATGATCAGTATGAAAATAATGGTAAGCCATACTTTTGTTGATGTTTTTAGCTTCTTCTCCATCATGCTCTCACACCTTCTCTATAGCTTTTTTGCCTAATATTCCAGATGGCTTTATAAGAAGAATTGCGATTAGTATTATGAAAGAAAACGCATCTCTATAGCCCGATAAATCAGGAAAGTATGAAACAGCGAATATTTCTACAGCACCAAGGACAAGTCCTCCTACTATAGCTCCTGGTATAGAACCTATTCCGCCAACAACTGCTGCAATAAATGCTTTTAAACCAGGCATGAATCCCATGTACGGAAAGACGTTGGGATATCTCATTGCCCACATTATTCCACTTGCTGCAGCCAGTGCTGAACCAAGTGCGAAAGTAAAACCAATAACCATATCAACATTTATTCCCATCAGGGAAGTTGTTGGAATATCCATTGATATGGCTCTCATGGCCATTCCAATTTTAGTTCTATAAACAATCCAGAAAAGAACTGCAAATATTGCTGCTGTTAGAATTATGACCAGGAATGTTAGTAGGGGAATCTTTGCTCCCCCAACGGTAAGAACTTTGTTTAATATGCTTCTGTCTTTGAAAACGGAAAGGAATGATTTAGGAACCGCACCAAAAACAACGACTGCAAAGCTTTCTAAAAAGAATGACATGGCTATTGCAGTTATGAGAGCAGATATCCTTGGCGCATTTCTTAAAGGCTTATACGCTATTCTGTCAATCAAAAATCCCAGCCCCGCTGCTCCAAGTACTGCTACAATGGCTGCGGGAATAGAGCTTAGTGATAGAATAGTTGCGGCGTAAAATGCAAAATAAACTCCCATCATCATGATATCACCGTGAGCAAAGTTGATGAGCCTCAAAATTCCGTATACCATGGTGTATCCAACTGCGATCAATGCGTAAAGACCGCCAAGCATGATTGCGTTGAACAGGTTCTGTAGAAAAAAACTTCCAGAACTGATTCCCATCTACTGTCACCCCCCAGAAAGCTACAATTACTACCTTTTAAAGGATATAAGAATTGCGATAGTTAAATTATAATACACATTTTGTAAAAATCAAAAAATTTTTTGTGAACCGAAGATTAAGCCGAGAATTTGCTGAAAAAATTTGCTGAAAAAATATGTATGCCCTCATAAACTATTTTTTTGTGGAAACTGTGTGTATGTAGGTTTGGCCACAGCGTTTTGTAAGACTTTTTCTATAAGAGAATATCTGAGATAGACAGAAGGCATGGATATGCTATTAAGAAATGTTATCATCTATGAATTTATCGAAGAATTTATCGAATGCATAGTGCCTCTTTGACGAGCCAGATAAAGTATTAAAAAAACTTTATGACAGATGAAGTGGATATAAAAGTGCACGATCAACAATAAAAGTTTGACGACAATTTATTTTTATAAACCTTATTGCTCAGCACAAGATTGTCGACCTTTTTTGTTTGTTATGTGAATGTGAAGAATAAAAAAAATTACACCTCATATAACATTTCAATTTCTTTATCATTGCTTCCTCTGTCTTTTTCGCTTAGCACCCATGCCGGGAATGGGAAACTGATTTTTATAGGAATTCTTAGAAAGGGTTGATCAACTATCATTTCCCCTTTTCCAAGAGTAGCAGCCTTCCTTTTTTGTTCGGGAAGAAGGTGCCCGTATTCACTTTTTTGAAGTTCAACCCATTTCTGTCTTCCAACTATCGTGGTTGAAGCCTGAGTTACAACCCTGTAATCAACTTCTGATGCTGTTTGTTCTGCACCCATGAGTATTATTCCAAATGATCTTCCTCTTTCTGAAACATCTCTGAATATCGAGGCTATTTCACTCTTTTCTGATCTTGGCGAATATTTGTTGAGTTCATCTATCAATATAAAGACAGGTATATCTATAAAGCTGGCATTTTTTTCTTTCGCTTTTATAATGTCCTTAAGTATAGCTCCAACAACTACAGCCTGCATTTTAGTTCTGAGTCTTGATATATCAACAACAGTTATCCTTCCTTTTTCTTTCCAATTTATTTTATTGTTGCTGTTATCATCTCTGTGCCACAGAAGTTCAAGGCCGCTCTTTGAAGCAAGTTGTATCCTTCTTTGAAGGAGCTTTACAGTTGATTTGTGGATGCCTTCACTTTGAAGTCTTTCATTTAACTTTGATTCTTTACTGGCAATCAATTGAACAAGATCATTACTGTCCTTAGGCACTTCTTTATCGCTTTTCCAATTTTTCCTTTCCAGTCTTTCTAAGATAAATTCTTCAACTGTTACCACAGCTAACATTAAATTACTGTTTCTCGATAATTCATCAGGATCAAAAATTAATTCGAAAAGATCATTTTCAAAAAATTCTTTTGTGTTCCACCAGTATGTTTTTGCAGAGCTTCTTAGAGAATTTGGTTTGGTGGATATGGTGTTTTCCCTAACGGCATAAAATTCTATATTTTCGAAGGGTTTTGGATCTATACCTAAAGCTTTATACATCTCAAGCCATCTTTTTCCTTGAGCTGTTTTCAATGAATTTTTCCATTTTCTGCTCACTTCATCCAGGAACATCAAGCTTTGCCCCTTAACATTAAATACGATGAAAATAGGATCGACTTTTCCTTTTAATGTATCTATAAGCGATCTCATAAGGAATGTCATGTAGGAAGTTTTTGAAGCAACTCCTGACTGCCCAGAGATGTTTATGTGTGCTCCATTTTCTCCCAGGATGTAATCAAGGTCTATGTAAGCAGGGTATCCATTGTCCAATATACCTACGGGCAGAGCCCTCTCTTTTTCCATAATTTCGTCGAATGATAATCCTGTAGCAATTTCTTCATCTTCTGCTAAATAGACGGCACTTCCAGGAATGGGAGGAACATCAGGTGGGTTGAACTTATTCTTTTCCGAAATTACTCTTGTTGTTATAGCCTTGGCTGTGAATGTTCTTAATGCCATTTTTGCTTTTTTCTCTATGACCAGTCTTTCTTCGAATCCAGGCATTTGATATCCATCCCAGCTGGATGTAACTTCTGTTATAACTCCATATATCACGATTTTGCCTTGATTTTTGTATTCAAATGGGACTTTAACTATCTCTCCTATTCTTGGAACATAATCTGGAAGTTTTCCCAATTTGCTGTTCATTCTTATATAAAATTCGTAGGGAGAAGTTCTTTCACTTCCAGTTACATATCCTATTATCATGTGAGCCACCTCCCTAAAAGAAAAAAGGGTGGCTTCTTACCACCCTTTCTGGCTGGGAGGGGAGGACTCGAACCTCCACCGGCGGATCCAGAGTCCGCTGTCCTGCCAATTAGACGACCTCCCAACGGTGCTTTTGTATTATATAAAAACATTTTTGACTTATCAAGTGTTAATATTCGGATAGTGTAGATAGGTCCAGAGATAGTACCCAATTTAGGATAAGGGAAAGAGCCAAAGAAGTGGACAACATAAAAGATACGAGATATAAAAGCTACAATGGGGTTAAGCATA
>JAGHBG010000257.1 GCA_021161105.1 Thermotogaceae bacterium
GATTATGTTTTTCACTTCATCAATTCTGCCAACATTCGGGCCTTCTAAACTCTGGTAATCTTCATTGAAAATTTCATAATACACCCATCCTTTTCTTGCTTTTCTTAAAACGGCGATATATTTAAAACCTTCAACGCCTTTAGCTATAGCATATAGAGAATCAAAAACAACCACATCTAAATTCAAAGATGCGGCGATTCCTATCACAAAACCAACGCCAACTCTTATACCTGTAAGAGTTCCGGGGCCAATTCCAACTCCCAGATTTTTAACATCATTCATGGTTTTTTTTAAAGCCTCAAAACCTGCAGAAACAACTCTGGGCAGGGATACGGCATGTTTTTCCTTTCCACTATATGTAAGGCTTATTGAACCATTTCCATCCTTTAGGGCTACAGAAACAAAAGATGTTGATGTGTCAAGTGCGAGGATCAAGCTATCATCCCCTGATAAGTCTTAATACCAGATAAAATACAGGTGTTGAGAACAACAAACCGTCGATTCTATCGAGCATCCCTCCATGACCCGGCATAACGACACCAGAGTCTTTGACACCAAATTTTCTTTTTATAGAAGATTCAAATATATCACCGAAAGTATCCATAACCGATACGACTAAAGCAAACATCATGGATTCGAAGATGGTAAGATAGTTTTTCCCAAGCAGTGACAGGATCCAATTGAAAATAAAAGAATAAACAAATGTTCCCAATAATCCACCGATTACACCTTCTAAGGATTTTCTTGTGTATTCTTTGAATATTTTTATCTTTCCGAACTTTATACCTGTAAAATAAGCGAAAGAATCAAAGGCCCACACCCCGGTGAGGGCAAGAAGGGCTATACCACCGCCATATTCTTTATAAAGTGGGAGGAAAAATGATAATCCCAGCGATACATAAAGGAGGGAAACGGTGAAAGAATAATAATCTTCGTTAGCTTTAATTGGATCTTTCTCTTTTACCATTATTGATACGGAACCTATCACAAAAAGCACAAAGAGAACCAGATGAGGGTAATCGAAGAAGAAGAGACCATACAGCACGGGAAAAACAGAAACAAGAGCCGTAAGATAGGCAATATAAGCTTTTTTTCTATCTTTCAGTGAAAATGAAAGAAGTTCGAAAGAAGCTAACACCACAATAGATGCAACGAGTCCTACTAAACTTTTGTAAGTTACAAAACACGCAACTACAAATGGAGCTACGACGAAAGCTGAAATTAACCTTAACTTCAGTTCTTTTTTCATATTAAATCCCTCCAAAACGTCTTTGCCGCTTCGAAAACTCTTCTAAAGCATAAATTAGATCTTCTTTTTCAAAATCTGGCCAATATTTTTTAATAAAGACTAACTCAGAATAAGCTATTTGCCATAAGAGAAAATTACTTATCCTCATCTCACCCGAAGTTCTGATAACAAGGTCAGGATCTGGCAGCTCAGGAATATAAAGATATTTTCTAAAACTTTCTTCATCAACTTTTTCTATTCCATCTTTTAAAATCTTATTTACTGCATCCAAAATTTCCGCCCTGCCTCCGTAATTGAGCGCAATAACTACTGTCATTCTTTCACCGTTTTTTGTTTCCTTTTCCACCCAATCCCATACTTCTAAAACTTCTTCTGGAAGGCCCTCCCGCCTTCCCATTATTTTTATCCTTACACCTTTGTCTTTCATTTTTTGGACTTTTCTCTTTACGAAGCTTACGAATAAATTGAACAGGAATCTAACCTCATCCCATGGCCTTTTCCAGTTCTCTGTGGAAAAGGCGTAAAGGCTTATATAGTTGACGCCAAGATCCGCTGCCCATTCAACAACCTTTTCTGCTTTCTCGGCACCTTTTCTATGTCCCTCAATTCTTGGGAGTCCACGCTCTTTAGCCCATCGGCCATTACCGTCCATTATTATGGCAACATGCATCAGAATTCCATTATCTCCTTTTCTTTCTTCTTGAATAATTCATCAAGCTTTTCTATGTACTCATCGGTTATCTTTTGAACTTCTTCTTCCAGCCTCTTTGCATCATCTTCTGGTATTTCACCTTCGTTCTTTCTGTCCTTTATCTTTTTCATTGAATCTCTTCTGATGTTTCTTACAGCGATTTTCCCCTCTTCAACTATTTCTTTTGCTTTTTTCACCCATTTTTCTCTTTGTTCTGTTGTGGGGGTTGGGAAGACAAGTCTTATTATATTTCCATCGCTTTGTGGGTTTAATCCAAGATCTGAGGCCATAATAGCTTTTTCTATGGATTTTATAACGCTTTTATCCCATGGCTTTATGAGAAGAGTTCTTTCCTCTGCAACACTTACCGTTGCAAGTTGATTTATAGGTGTTGGTGTTCCATAATAGTCAACCTTTATTTCCTCAAGAACTGCTGGTGAAGGCCTTCCAGTTCTCATTTTCTTAAGTTCATCATCAATGGCGTTTAATGTTTTTTCCATCCTTTCCTTAGTTTCCTTAATTATAGGATCTTTCATTGCTCTACCCCCTTATCCTTTTTTAGGATTTCATAACATACATGTATCAGCTTTTATTATAGCTTTTAAAAGCCCGTCTGTGCAGGTAGAAGTTTAAAATGTTAAATTTTATCGCAAGTTTTGCTTTAAACTTTCTTATTATTTTATCAGCTATTTCTTAGCTTCGGCTTTTATATTAGTTACTACGTTGATTTATTGCATGATTTGTCATGATTGACCATTTTGAGAATGAACGATTATAACCGTGTCATTTTTCACAGATCTTTTTTGTCTGTTAAAAAGTAGAACAAAAAATATTACAAAGAAGCTTCATGTATATAAAACTCTACTCCCGAAGGGTCAACCCCTCGGGAGTGAGTGCATAATCAGAATCAGTTATATATTGAAGCACGATATAAATCATTGCAAATAATATGACAAAAAAGATAGCATTTGTACTGAAGATGAAACACCTCACATTTCCTAAACATTCTTCTAAGATGAAATTACATCCTGCCTCCCATAAGGAGTGCCATAACTGCTTTTGCAGTATGGATTCTGTTTTCTGCTTCATCGAAGACGACAGAGTGTGGTCCGTCTATAACACTGTCGACAACTTCTCTACCCCTGTCAGCTGGAAGCGCGTGCATATAAAGCGCATGTTTCTTTGCAAGGGACATTCTTCTCTCGTCGGCTATCCAGTCCCTGTGCTTTTCTGTTTCTTCCCAGATGAGTTTTTCGTTTTCATTGAGGACTTTCATGGCTTCTGCAGGATCCATACTGAGAAGTTCTTCTGCATTTCCAAGGACGAAGAATCCTCCCCAATTCTTTGGTATAACGACATCAGCATCTTTGAAAGCTTCGTCCATATCATGGACTATATTGAGTTTTCCACCATGCTTTTCTGCATTCTTTTTGGCCTTTTCAACGATATCTGGCATGAGATCAAATTTTTCTGGGTATGCCAGTGTTACTTCCATACCGTACCTCGGGAAAAGAAGTATCTGGGACTGTGGAACTGAGAGTGGTTTCAAATGACTCTTTGCGTAAGCCCAGCTTATTGTGACTTTAAGCCCTCTAAGGTCTTTTCCAAATCTTTCTTGAATTGTCATGAGATCTGCGAGAGCCTGGAATGGGTGGTAAACATCATCCTGAAGGTTCATAACAGGTGCTCTTGAATTCTCAGCAATGCTCCTTATGTATCTATTTCCAACTCCAAAGGTGCAATGCCTGATTCCTATACCGTTTCCGAATCTTGAGAGGATTATAGCTGTATCTCTTGCGCTTTCTCCGTGGGCTATCTGCATTTTATCAGGTGACAGGAATATACCTGTTCCTCCAAGTTGAGCTATACCTGCTTCCATGCTGTTTCTTGTTCTTGTTGATTGATCAAAGAATATCAAAAAGAGAACTTTGTAGAGAAGAAGTGGCGTTGGTTCGCCTCTGTAGAATTTGATTTTAAGGTCTCTTGCCACATCCAGCATTACATCAATCTCTTCTTTTGTGAAATCATCAAGAGTTATGAAATGCCTTCCCCTGAAGAAAGGATCACTACTACCACCGTAGTTAATCATCCAGAAATCCCTCCTTTTATTTTACAAGATCAAGAATTAATCCATTTATTTCTCCAACCCTTGCCATTATGTTCAAAGTAGGTCTTTCCGCTGCAAGTAACGCATTGGTTAGTTCTTCAAGCTTTTCATCAATTTTTTCTGCTATGACATGAAGTCTTGGTTTATTCGTTGTAAAGTCCATGCTATCCGCTACTTTATAGAGCTTTTTCTCCACAAATTTTAAAAATTCTCTAATTTTTTCTTTGTATCTTGCAAGATTCCTCCTGGTTGGAGATCTTGCAAGATCATTCCCGGCCTGAATTATAGCGTCTATCATTTCGTTCAATTTCCTTTCCATAGCTTCCACTTCAACATCTTCGAACACGTCGAAGAAATCAGGTTCATTTATTGAATGTTTCCCGTATTTTGATTTCTTTTTTAACTTTTTCTTTTCATCTATCTTGTTGCTCCTGAGTTCACTGTCTCCAAGGGGATTAATTCTCATAAGACCTCACCACTTTCATGTGATTATAACAATTCGAATCTTTTATGCAAAAATTAAAGGGGGGAATCAAACACCCCCTTTAACGGATTTTTCAAACTTTTGCCTTTGTATCTGTAATTTGCTTACTATCACTGGTTTTTTGGTCAGTACTTGATTTATCTGTGCTGGAACTTGACTTTCTCGAGTCTGTTATATAAAAACCACTACCTTTAAATATAACCCCAACCCTGCCTATGGATCTTCTCATCACACTTCCACATTTATCACATGTGATCGCAGGTGAGTCGTTCATCGAGTGCATTACAACCTTTTCGTATCCACAATTTTCACATACATATCTGTACATTGGCATGTTTATCACCTCCTATTTTGCAATATTTTTATTCCATCTTTGTTGTTAATTACTAATGGATATTTCAAAAAACCGGCAATGTAAGAAATCATAATGCCGTAAGATTCTTCTGCGCATACAGCTGCTATTCCATCTGGAATTTTATCAAAAACCTTTTTTATTGACTCCTCAGAATATTCATCAAGTTCATATAAAGTCACCTTTGTTTTGCTGTTATAATACTTCTTTAAAACTTTTGCTATGAATCTTTCTCTCCAATCTCTGCTATGAACTATTGTTATAGTATCGAGGCTGAACATTCTTTTTAAATTTTCTATCACCCCAATTTCTTTACCTTTGTATGAGGATGTTTTTAGATATCTTACAGAATCTTCTATACTTCCAAGTGTGAGTGCTGCTTTGAGTGGCTGGAATAAACTTCTTCCAGAAAAGCATATAAGTTTTTTCATGCCATTATATCTGCTTCTTCTCCCTCCCCTTTCAAAGCTCCTTTCAGTGCAACTATGGCTACTTCAAGCTGTTTTTCGTCAGGTTCCTTTGTCGTTAAATACTGGAGCGCCAAACCTGGAGAGATTACGATCTTCATAAGCCATTCAGGAAATTTTGAAAAAATTACCAAAAGTTCATAAGACAGAGATGCTATGACCGGTATCATCACAACTCTTGAGATTATTCTGTATCTCAAAGTAGGTTCAAAGAAAAGTGAAAGAAAACTAAAGAGCAGCACAGAAGCTATCATAAAAATCATGAGAAAGTTAGTTCCGCATCTTGGGTGAATTCTGCTGTAGTTTTTAACATTTTCTGGAGTTAAATCAACACCGCTTTCAAAAGCGTTGATTGTTTTATGCTCTGCACCATGATATTGAAAGAGTCTTTTAACATCTTTCATAAGAGAGATTATCCATACATAAAGAAGGAATATACCTACTCTTATCAAGCCTTCAACAAGTGAAAACATGAACTCATTGCTTCTTAAGGCTTTTAAAAGGCTCGTTAAAAACATAGGAAGCATGAAAAACAATCCTATAGCTACAGCAAAAGCCACCAGTATGGTAAAGACTCCTTCGCCTTTTTTAATCTCCTCGTTGTACGCTATCTCTGCTGATCTGTTAAGTGCCTTAATTCCAAACAAAAGGGAATAATAAAGGTTATATATACCCCTGACGAATGGGATTTTTTTCCAGAATGTACTCTTTATTTTTCCAATTTCTTCTGTAACAATCTCCTTTTGCTGATTTCTGACAGCAATAACCGCTCCTTTTCCTATCATCAGGACTCCTTCAATTACAGCTTGACCACCGACTCTTTTTGCCATTAGATTTTCCTCCTTGCTACATTAGTTGCAATAAGAACAGGATCCCAAACAGGGGAAAATGGAGGTGCATAGGAAAGATCCATATAACCAAGATCCATGACCGTGAGCTTTCCATAGATAGCTGCAACTATAACATCAAGTCTTCTATGAACTTCTTTTCCAGCTACCTGCGCACCCAATATTCTTCCCGTCTTTTTGTCGAATGCAAGTTTTATATGAACCGGAGCTGTCCCTGGATAATACCCCGCTCTTGACCTTGCTTTTATATATACATCTTCTGCATCGAATCCTTCGCTAATGGCTTCTTTTTTCGTCAGCCCTGCTCTTGCAAATTCAACATCAAAAATTTTTATCACGCTTGCTCCAACAACGCCAGGAAATCTATCGACTCCACCAGCAGCAACTCTTCCTGCTACCCTTCCTTGCTTGTTGGCTGTTGTGCCAAGAGGTATATAAACATCTTTCCCGGTTATTATATGTTTTGCTGTTGCACAATCTCCAGCTGCATAAACGTCCTCTACAGATGTTCTTCCAAGAGTATCGATTTTTATAGCACCTTTTATACCTTTTTCAAGATTAAATATTTTCGTGTTTGGTTTTACTCCAACTGCCATTAGAACGAAATCTGCATCTAAATCCCCATTTGTTGTAACGACTTTTATTTTTTCTTCAGGTATAAGCTTTTGCACAGTGGTGTTGAGCAGGACTTCGACTCCGTTTCTTTTCAAGCTATCCAGTATGACTTCATTAAGTTCAGGTTCTGCATTTGTTAGAAGGTTGCCAAGGGCTTCAACTATCGTGATCTTTATTCCATGAGCAGCTATAGCCTCTGCCATTTCAACGCCAATATATCCACCGCCTACGATGATTGCCCTCTCTGGATTTTTCTCTTCGATGAAGTTTCTTATTCTCACTGCATCTTCAGGGTTTCTTATTGTAAACACCCTGTAATCTACCACTCCTTCTATCTTTGGAACAATTGCAGATGCACCGGTGGATATTATCAGTTTTCCATATTCGACTTCGAATTTTTCAGCGCTTTCAATAGAACGAACTTTCGCTATTTTTCTGTCAAAATCAACTTCATAAACTTCGTGGAGAGCCATAACATCAACGCCCTTTTTCTCTTTGAATTTCTCCGGAGTAAATTCCATAACTTTGTCTATGGTATCGATCACTCCTTCAACATAATAGGGAAGACCACAACCACCGTAGGAGATATATTTTTCTTTCTGAACAAGCAGCACATTTAAAGAACTATCGATTCTTTTAGCCGCAGCTCCCGCACTTGTTCCAGCTGCAACTCCACCTATTATCAAAACGTCAACCTTCATCTTTAACCCTCCCGTATCGGAAATAACTTCTTTCATAGTTTAGCAGATATTCTCTTCTCGGGGAAGAAAACTTTATGAAATGGTTGGTAACAAATTCATGCGCAGAGATTTATGTGCGATACCCTTGTTTTGATATAGCAAATACAAAAATTTGTCAATTGAATGACATAAAGAGAACCTTTAAAGCTATGAGACAACCTGAAATTTTTTCCAAAAAAGTTCCAGAGGTAGAATCAATGATAAAAAAATAATAAGCAAAGACTTAAATTTTCGTCATCATCAATCAAAGGTAACTACATTTCTCATAATGATAATAAAAATAACCCCATCCTTTCGCGGATGGGGTAAAGTTTTCGTTAATTCTCAACCTTTAAGATTTTCCGCGAAATACTCCTGAAGTGCTTTGAGTGATGCGCCAAGTTCAAATTTGTATCCAAGTTCCTTGAGAGCGAGTTCGAGGGATGAGAACGCAGCTATTGTATCAAATGGTCCCATGTAGCCAAGATGGGCTATTCTTATTATCTTACCTTTCAGGTGAGCCTGTCCACCTGCAATTGTTACACCATATTTATCTCTCATTATCTTTGTAAGCTTTGTTCCATCTATGCTTTCCGGGAGTTTGACAGCAGTTACAACATTTCCGGGTCTCTTGGAAAGAAGTTCAAAACCGAGTGCTTTGACGGCTTTTCTTGTAGCTTCTCCCAGCACTCTGTGCCTTTCCCATACATTCTCAATTCCTTCTTCTTTTATCATATCAATTGCCTTTTTGAGCATGTAGATATGGTTAACAGCCGGTGTGTATGGATTTTCGGGAGCTTTCTTCTTGTAGGCTTTGAGATCAAAATAGTATTTTGGAAGAGTTGACTGTTCAACTAATTTCCATGCCTTTTCGCCTCTGATTGCTAAGAAGCCAAGTCCTGGAGGGAGCATAACTCCCTTCTGGGAACCAGATACGACAACATCTATTCCCCACTCATCCATCTTGAGCGGTTCAGCCAAAAGCGAGCTGACGGCGTCAGTCACAAGAACGGCATCTGTATCCTTAACAACCCTGGCTATTCTCTCAAGATCTATAACGGTTCCTGTTGATGTTTCGCTGTGGGTGGTAAAAACAGCTTTTGCGTCTGGATTCTCTTCCAGTGCCTTTTTAATATCTTCCGGCCTTACAGCTTCTCCCCATTCAAGCTCTATTTCGATAGTGTTAATTCCAAAGGCTTTAAGTATATCTCTCCATCTTTCACCGAACTTACCAGCAACAACAACTATGGCTTTATCTCCCGCAGAGAGAAGGTTTTGCACAGCAGCTTCCATAGCTCCCGTTCCGGAAGAGACGAAGGCATAAACTTCACCCTCTGTTGTTTGAAAGAGATACTTTGCACCTTCCATGGCTTCTTTCATTATGTTGATGAACTGTGGTGTTCTGTGGTGTATCGTCTCGTTTGCACCCTCCAAGAGAACTTCATGGGGAACCGGAGTCGGTCCTGGTGCTACCAAGTAAAACTTTTTCAAAAAATTCATTCTCCTACCTCCCTTCAAGATTTAATTACCCACTTAGTATTTTAACCAAAAAGGTGAACAAAAACACAATTCCTTGAACAAGGACAATGGATGCCCCCGCTGGAATATCGAAATTCCATGAAAAAATCAGTCCAAAAAACACCGAAGCAACGGAAATCAATGGAGCGAGTTTAAACATTCCTTGATAGGTTCTTGATACCAAAGATGCGGAAGCTGCAGGAACCACCACCATTGCAGAAACAAGAACGATTCCAAGAAGATTCATTGAAACAACTATGGACACGGCAAGCAATATTAAGAATGTGTAGTAGACAAAAGGTATATTTATTCCAAGAACTTTGGAAAAATCCTCGTCAAAGGTAATGTAAATTATATGATCCTTAAAGAAAACTATGTAGAGAACCACCAGCGCTGTGACTATTGAAGAAAACACAACATCTTTCCAACCTATAGCAAGTATGTCACCGAAAAGATATGCCATAACCCGTGAATTATCTATCTTCGCAAGGTATATGAGGATTATTCCAAGAGCCATTGATGTGCTAAATAAAATCCCCACTCCAATGTCCTCATGAACACCTCTTCTTGCCAGGAACCCCAGAATGATAGCCGCTGCCATCGCAACAGCCAATGTGACAATCGTAGGAGGAAACTTGAAAAACAATGCAAGTCCAACCCCTATAAAGGACAGGTGAGCTATACCACTTCCAAAAAACGACATCTTCCTGAGAACAACGACGCTGCCAAGAAGTGATGTAGCTACAGCAGATAAAACTCCCCCTATCAAAGCCAATATTCCAAATTCGTAAAGAAATATTTCCATATTTTTTCACCTCTTATGGTTGTGAAGAACCGCTTTTACATTGTAGCCGTACAGCTTAGCGAAGAACTCTTCTGGAAGCTCATCAACATCTTTTGCATGAACAACTAATTTTTTATTTATACACAAGATTCCGTCAGAATGTTCACTAACGAATCCAACATCGTGAGTCACCACTATAACAGTCATGCCAGTTTCGTTCAACTCCTTAACCAGCCTGAAGAAATTCCCTTGACTTTCTGTGTCAAGACCAACAGTCGGCTCATCCATTATCAGAATTTCTGGTTTCGAAACTATAGCCCTTGCTATCATCACCCTCTGGCGCTGCCCACCAGAAAGTTCATGGATAAGCCTTCTGGAAAATCCCTCCATATTCACCCTTTCAAGAGCTTTGAGAGCTTTTTTGTAGTGCTGCTTTTTAAACCTGAACTTCCTTTCTCTGAAAAGTCCCATCAAAACTATATCGATAACCCTGATTGGGAATCTTGTAAAAGCGCCTATCTGGGGTACATAACCAACCAACTTTTCCCTCAGATATTCATCTCTGTCTTTTCCAAATATCTGCACTTGGCCATCGTAATCCTCAATAATTCCAACTATAGTCTTGACGAGGGTGCTTTTCCCACCACCGTTGGGGCCAACTATTGTATAAAATTTTCCCTTTTCCAGAGAGAAATTAACATCCTTTAAAGCGACTATATCTCCATACCTCACCGTAAGGTTTTTCACTTCAAGACAGTACTCACACTTCACTTTAGCGCCTCCAATACAACCTTCTCTACACTTAATATGAACTCTTCATAACTCCTGACATCTGCTCCAAGGACATCGACTTCTAATTCTTTTAACCTGCATTCTCTCAGAAGTGGAAGAGCTATTTTCTTACTTGAACTTTTCTCAATAATTATTTTCTTTAAGCTCTTTTCTTTACACACCTTTATAATATCCTTCAAACTTCTTGCAGATAAAGAAGATTGAGTTTGTCCAATAACAGTGTAATATTCTCCCTTGAAGTATTCCTTCAAGAAATGATAAAGCGCTGGGCGGAGCTCTAAAACCGTTCCATTTTTATCACTAAAATCCTTCCTTAATTCCTCGTCAAGTTTTTCTAATTTATCCAAAAATTTTTTATAGTTTTTCTCTATCTCATCCTTTTTATCCGGATAGACCCTTTCAAGGCACTCTTTTATATTGCTTGCTGCCTTTCCCATGAGCTTTGGATTTAGCCACACATGGGGATTTGCATCCATTTCTTTATCCATACCCTTTGCAGCATAGCATACATCTGCCTTCACCTTCTTTATCCACTCTTCAAAGCCACTTCCAAAAACTATCAAGACATCTGATTTGTATATTTTTTTCATTGAAGACGGTGTAAGGGAAAACATGTGAGGGTTGGAATTCGGATCTATCAAAACCTGAACCTGACCAGGATATAGCTCTTTCACTATAAACATCAAAGGCCTTATGGAAACAAGAACATAGGAAAAAGCTAATGATGATACCAAAAGCGCAACGATTAAAAATGCTCTTTTCATCTATCAAACCTCCTTTCATAGTGTATCAACCTGAATTTTAACCTTCTTGCCGCAAAATGCAATTCCAAAGCCGATTACCTTATAACCTAACTTTTTCATCTTTGAGTGATATTTTCTTTCCCTTATCTGATTCAATGCCTCCTTTGAGATTTTCTCAAGGCTTTCATCTTTATCCGCTCTCTTCACCTCAAAAATAGCAGCGTAATTTCCATATTCTTTTGACTTAGGATACACCACAACATCAAGTCTTCCGTAGCCTGATTCCATCTCACTTTCCACTGCATAACCATTCACAGCTATAGCAAGCATTCCAAGTAAGAAGCCTTTGTAAAATCTTTCGCTCTCGTTCTTCGCTACATCGTAGTAGCTAAGGCCTGTTAATAAAAATTCTTCTAACTTTTCCTTTAACTTATCATATTCTCCTTTCTCCATCATTTCATCAAGCGCATCATACATGCGCTTCATCTCTATCTTCGTCTTCTTCCTTATCCATTTTTGAACACTCTCTTTAAAGAATTCCAATATCTCTTCATTTGGTATCCTGAAGGAGTATTTTTTCCTCTTTATCCTTTTTGCACTTAAATATCCACTGCTTGCAAAGAGAACCCACACTCCCGTTTCGTCCTCTTCAAGTTCTCTCAGTGAAAGATCTGGATTTATACTAATATTCACTGAATCTCCTTTGATGAGCACATCAAGTTTTTCTTTTATATCCTTGCTTTTATAAATCTGTTCTACTATCAAATCATTCGATGATGTGCTTATCCAATAGGTTAAGGAAGCATCCTCGGGAGAAAGTCCACCTTGAGTTCTTTTTGCTATGTAGTTAACAATACTCCATGGATTGTAAAGATTTTCTGTTTTGCCGACTTTGTAATTCCCATACCACTTGTAGACTACTTCCTTATCCTCTCTCCCAAGACCGTAATGCTTTAACATCTCATCAACTTCTTCCTGTGTGAACCCATACTTATCTGCCATTTCGTTGTCAAATATGGTGTAAACAGCAAGGTTGTTTAAACCTGAGAATATCGACTCTTTCGCTATTCTGTAAACGCCTGTGAGAATGCCAAACTCCAAATATTCATTGTCTTTGAGAGCTGCAGTTAATAAGTTTCTCATGAATGCTACCATGTTGTCGTAGTAATCCCTGTCTTTTTCTCTGTATGTATACGCAGTCTCTATCGGCACATCGTATTCATCAATGAGAAGTATTGTCCTCTTTCCTGTGGACTTGTAAAGAATCTCCGTCAGCATACCTAAAAGGTTGGCGTATTCGCCAGTAGTTGCATCCCCTCTTGCCGCACGAAGCAATTTCTCTTTTTCTCCTTCTATCATTTCAAATGAGGAATATTTCATCGCTAATTCCGATAGTTGGTTTTTGATATTCTCATACGCATCCTTCCATGTAATATTTTTAACGCTTTTGAAGGTTATAAAAATAACAGGATATTTACGATAATAATCCTTTACAATCCCTTCCTCTTTGCATATCTTAAGACCGTTAAATAAGCCCTCTTTTCCACTCAAAGAGAAGAACTCTTGAAGCATCTTCATATTCAAAGTTTTTCCGAAACGTCTTGGGCGAGTGATGAGCTTCACCTTACCTGGAAGGTCTATTATGTCTTTTATCAGCAGTGTTTTATCGACATAGTAGTAATTACCTTTTATCATTTCTGAGAATTCGCTTATCCCTATCGGGAGTTTCTTCACAGTACTTCACCTCTTCTTCAAATCTTAGTAACCCCAGTACATAGTCTAAGTTACATTGGTAACCCTTGCTCTCATCATCAATAATATTCAACTTCTGGTATCGCATGAAGGAGCAATCTTGGAATAATCTTAAAGCCTTCTGCCTTTTCACAACCTATTTCCTTTCCATACATCTTTGCTTTTTCTCCCAAGTAATACTTCAGCATTTCCCACATCTGACCAAACTGACTTTTGTGCTGGGACAGAGCCTCCAATTTCTTATCATAAGTATCTTCTACACAGACATAAATATTTGTCGATGGTGTGAAATAAAGCGCAGCAGCTTTTACATCGTATGGAGGAAATTCCGGCATAATGGAGGAAAATTTAGAAAAAAGCACAGCTTGCAAAGCAGCCATGCCTACTTTTATATGATCAGGATGCACCTCGTATTTAACATAGGGATCAACTGTAAAGACGATATCTGATTTTACCTTTCTTATGAGTTCAACGAGCTTATTTCGAACCTGCTCCACCATGTAATCTCCAAGATCCTCAAAATTAAGGAAAAATACTTCCTTTATTCCCAAAATTTTTGCAGCCTGAAGCTGCTCATTTTGCCTTAACTTTGCAACATCTTCTTCAATCACGCTATCAGAGCCTGTGTAGCCTTTCCTTCCGTCTGTTACAACAGCAAGATATACTTCTTTTCCAAGATTCGATAATTTCCTAATCGTTCCTCCACAGTCAAGCTCTGAATCGTCTGGGTGAGGGGAAATGAAAAGATACCTTTCAAACCCAAGAATGTCTGGCTTTTCCACGAGAGAGTTTATAAATTGACTTTTATTCATAGCTATCACCTCACAGAAATATTATAGACCATTTGCCATACCGTTGTGGTATATTACCCTATGTGTGAAGAAATCTGAAAAAGGAGGTAGAGCAATGGATATCAAAAAATTCATAAGGGATATACCGGATTTTCCAAAGAAAGGAATTATTTTCAAAGATATAACACCCCTTCTCAAAGACAAAAAAGCGTTTAAAGAAGCTATTGATCAGCTTTGCGATGAAGTGAAGGATTTAGACTTCGACCTGATAATAGCGCCGGAGGCAAGAGGATTCATCCTCGGTTCTGCTATGGCATACAAGCTGGGGAAGGGCTTTGTTCCTGTGAGAAAGCCCGGAAAGCTTCCCTATAAAACTGCCTATGAGGAATTTCAACTTGAGTATGGAACTGATCAGCTTCATATACATATAGATGCTGTTGAAAAGGGCCAGAATGTTCTCATAGTTGACGATGTCCTGGCTACCGGTGGTACAGCAAAAGCCCTTGCCAACCTCGTAAAAAAAGTTGGGGGGAATGTTGCTGGAATGATATTCTTGATTGAACTCTCCTTCCTAAATGCAAGGGAAAAATTACAAAACTACTGGGTTGAATCGCTCATCAAATACTGAACAGGTTTTAAAAAGAGAGAAACGAAGTTATCTTCAAAGTTTAGATCGAAAATAATGAATCTTTTTAGCAGAGAGAACATCTTGAATGGGAAGACATAAAGCTTCCCATCTTTCATTTCAAAGGACTTGCTTGAGTAACCTTTTATCATGTTCATTACGAGCTTGTTGGTCTTTATCTCAAAAATTATCGGATCGTCGGGAGATTCTTGAACTTTGAACAAAGCAAGCCTCACAGACACAGGTATCTTCAGCATTCCCATCAACTTCCCGGTTATCACTATATTTACCGACTTTCCTTCCGGTTCAACTGTTATGTTATCAACTTTCGTTGTATCCTTGAAAAACCTGGATATTAAATCACAGCCTATTCTGATCTCTATGTAATCACTCATATTTTGTTCCTCCTTTGAGTATTCTTCTCAGATAGCATTGATCAGCAGATTATAAGCCTTTCTATTATATAATTTACACATCGTTTTTAAATAAAACAGCCCCTGCCATCTGGCAAGGGCTGTTTACATTTTGAGCCATTTTACGATGCCTTTTGCACCATGTTGCTCTCATCAGCTTTTTCTACTATTATCTTTCCATCTTTCACATCAATGAGAACCGTATCGCCTCCTTGTATCTCACCGGCTATGAGTTTTGTAGCAAGTGGTGTTTCTACTTCCCTTTCTATAACCCTCCTAAGCGGTCTTGCACCGAATGCTGGATCGTATCCTTTGTTCGCCAGGTATTCTTTTGCTGCGTCGGATATCTGGAGCTTTAAGTTTTTATCTTTAAGTCTTTCTTCAAGCTTGTTTATCATAAGCTGAACTATCTGCTTTACATGCTCTTTCTTAAGTGGTTTGAATATAACCACAGAGTCTATTCTGTTTATGAACTCTGGCCTGAAGTATCTCTTGAGTTCCTCTCTAACCAAGCTCTCTATCTCTTCAAAGTCTTTTCCTCTTTCAAGGTTTCTCAATATGACATCACTTGCTATGTTACTTGTCATGATTATTATCGTGTTTCTAAAATCGACAGTGTTGCCTTTCCCATCAGTAAGTCTTCCATCATCGAACACCTGAAGTAGCACATTAAAGACTTCCGGATGCGCTTTTTCTACCTCGTCAAGTAGCACTACGCTGTAAGGTCTTCTTCTTACAGCTTCTGTGAGCTGTCCTCCCTCTTCGTATCCAACATATCCCGGAGGCGCTCCTATGAGCCTTGATACACTGTGTTTCTCCATATATTCGCTCATATCGATTCTTATCATCGCATCTTCACTGCCAAAGAGAACCTCCGCCAAAGCTTTTGCAAGCTCTGTTTTTCCAACACCTGTTGGTCCCAGGAAGAGGAAAGCACCTATCGGCCTTTTTGGATCTTTTATTCCGGCTCTTGCCTTTCTTATAGTATCTGCAATTACTCTAACGGCTTCTTCCTGATCTATTATTCTTTTGTGAATTAAATCTTCAAGATGCAAAAGCTTCTCTCTTTCTGACTGAATCATCTTGCTTGCTGGAATTCCTGTCCAGTTTTCCACTACCTTGGCCACTGCTTCTTCATCTACGGTGTTGTCCGTTTTGACTCCAAGCTCTTTTGCTGTTTTTTCGTATTCTTTATTCATCCTAAGAAGCTGCTGTTTTTTCTCCGCGGCTGCTTTGTAATCTCCTTTTAAAGTAAGGTCGTCGACTTCCTCTTCTAATTTCTTTATTTCTTTTTCCAATCCTGCAAGTTTTGGATCCTTCATGTGCTTAGAAAGTCTCACTTTAGATGCTGCCTCATCTATAAGGTCTATTGCTTTGTCAGGCAGGAATCTATCGGTTATGTACCTTGCAGAAAGCTTCGCTGCAGCTTCTATGGCGTCATCGGTTATTTTTACATCATGATGTTTTTCGTAAACATCTCTGATTCCCTTCAAAATTTCTATGGTTTCCTCAACCGATGGCTCGTCAACATAAACGGGCTGAAATCTTCTTGCAAGAGCCTTGTCCTTTTCTATATATTTTCTATATTCTTCTACAGTAGTTGCTCCAATTGTGTGAAGTTCTCCTCTTGCAAGTGCCGGCTTTAAAAGGTTTGCTGCATCCATTGAACCTTCCGCTGCACCAGCTCCCACTATAGTGTGAAGCTCATCGATAAAGAGAATTACTTTATCTCCGAGTTTTTTGATCTCGTCTATTACATTCTTTAGCCTTTCTTCAAATTCTCCTCTGAACTTGGAGCCTGCAAGGAGCCTTCCCATATCAAGCATCAAAACTCTTTTACCTTTTAGTGAATCGGGCACTTCCCCTTTTACTATCTTCTGGGCAAGACCTTCTACTATGGCTGTTTTTCCAACTCCCGGATCTCCAACAAGAACCGGGTTATTTTTAGTCTTTCTTGAGAGTATCTCAATAACTCTCTGAAGCTCCTTTTCCCTGCCAATAACCGGCATGAGTTTTCCTTCTTTTGCAAGCTTTGTCAAATCTATCGTGTACTTTGCAAGGGCGCTTTCTTCTCCAAGTTCTCCATTTTCCTGGAGCTCTTTCACCTTGTTAAGCACCTTTTCATAGTCAAGTCCAAACCTTCTTAATGTGTTATAAAGCGGGGTTCCTGTTTCTAATAGCGTTGCAAGCAAAAAGTGTAGTGGGCTTACTTTCTTTTCACCGAATTTCAAGCATTCCCTTCTTGCCACCTCTAAAATACGGGCAAGCTCCTTAGAGATGTAAACTTCGTCACTGTCTCCATAGTAGACTCCATAATAACCCTTTGACTCGCTTTCAAGTTCGGAGATAAGCAGGGCTGTATCCACATTGAGTTCCTTTAAAATCTTAGCGACTTCGTTGTCTCCATCTTCTATAATAGCTATAAGAACATGTTCTGGCCTTAGAAGATTTTGTCTTCTTAACTTAATCGATTCGGACGCCCTCTGCATTATCTCCATCATCTTATCATTCAAATACCTCATCATAATATCACCTCCACATGATATTATTTTAGCACTCGATATATAAGACTGCTAAAATCAGTTTGGGTTCAAAATTTAAACCTGGAAATGATGGTGAAACAAAGTTGTTTCTTTGAAAATAAATAAGAAGGGAAAAAGAACGAATGATTATGATACAACAACGGAAACAAGGCTTTTGGGTAAAAAATTATGAAAAATTTTGTTTTACAGGATCAATATTTGTATAATTTTTCAAGCAGAGATAGGAGGGGTGATTATGAGGAAAATTTCCTTTGAAAAGCTTGTAAGATTATCAGAGTTTGAAGTTGATGTTCGAAAGGTTCATGAAGAGAGTTCGCATATATTCTTGATTGATTTAAAATCTGGAGAAAGTTTCAGGTTACCTCGATGTGATTTTCAAATTCACGTTGCTGTGTTAAGGGGAACAGCAGAAGTGTTATTTGAGGAAAAGAAAGAAAAACTGAATCAGGGCTGCCTTGCCTCTGTACTGCCTGATGTTGACACAGTTATTAACGCTGTAGAAGATTTAAGACTTTTAATAATAAAAGATAATCCAACATGGGTTTTACTTGAAAGAAGAAGTGTTAGAAAATTCTCATCAAGGGAAGTTCCCAGAGAAATAATTGAAAAGATCTTTGATGTAGCACGATTTGCTCCCAGTGCAGGAAATATGCAACCATGGAGAGTATATATAACCAGCAAAATGGATGTTAAAAAATTATTGTATGATGCTTCTTTTAAGCAGGAACATATATTACAAGCTCCGTGGGTTGCTGTTATCACAGTGGTTCCTGACGAAAGTGCTGCCAAGTATGAAGAAAGAGGAAGTCACTTATACTCCATCCAGGATACAGCATCTTTTACAACTTATGTGATGTTAGCTGCGAAAGCTTATGGCCTTGATAGCTGCTGGATAGGGGATTTCAATGAAGACAGAGTATGGAAGATAATAGGTTCACCCGAAGGTCAAAGACCTGTTGCAATAGTGGTTATTGGTTATGGCGAGGAAAAGCCTGAGCCTCCTTACAGGAAATCTTTGGATAGATTCTTAAGATTTATTTGATGCATTGGCTTAAGTTCCAGCTTTGCTGAGCAAATACCCAAGATATGTTGCTCCGAATCCAAAGAGGAGAGTTGCTGCTGCATATATTTGGAAGCTACCTGAAAACCCTGCGCCAAAGAACAATATAGCTTTTCTTGAGAGCCCTAAGATGTGGGTAAGGAAAAACATCAGATAGCTTAAAAGGAAAGGATCAATTGTATATACCGCCACAGTTTCCCGGGGTATGGCGGTAAAATGGAAAAGTTTTATTTATGCAAAATGGTAGAGCATAACGAGTTATAGCTCCTAACGCGCCATCAGTAGCAACAAATACATAGTTCACAACTCATTCTTCCCAAATCTCATATGTTCTGCCTTAACATCAATTGCAACCACCGATCCATCAAATGGTGATTTTCTTATGTCTTCTATAAGCTTTTGAATTTTATCATCTTCATCAACAACTTCAACGATTACAGGCAGGTCGCTGGAAAGAAAGAAAAATCGGAACGATGAATATACCTTTTCTCCCCGTGTCCGAGAGTTCTTTTGCATACTGTGGCCCCTTTTATTACATAATCGTAACACATCTTAACAATATGCTTGGCCACAGGCTTGCCTTTACAAACAGCCTTTTTCCCAGGATAAACTCTAAGAAGTTTCATGGACTTCATTATTTTCAGAGGTGGCACCTCCATTTTGCTGTTCTTATTCTCCAGTCACTTGAACAACTATCTTTCTATTTCTTGGACGAACATCAAGTTCAACGAAGAAGATATTTTGCCATGTACCCCTCAATAAACTGTCGTTCACAACCGGGAAGGATCGTTCAGAACCCAGAAAGGTTGCTCTTAAGTGACTTACCGCGTTGTTATCTATTCTATCGTGAAGATACCCATGCCTTTGAGGTATTATCTGAGATAACACATTTTTGAAGTCTTCAACAAGCCCTTCTTCATTTTCTATTGTTACAATAGCACCAGTAGCTCCTGGAATAAAAACTACAGCTATGCCGTTTCTTATCCCGGACTTTCTTACTATCTCCTCTACCTCGCAGGTTATGTCTATCATATCCAGGCTTCCCTTTGTACGGAGGGTTATTTCACTTGTTTTTACTGCCATTTAACCACTCCCTTTGCTGCATGATCTTTCTATAAACCTCTATAATCTCGTCTTCTATCTTCCTGTCTACCATGCCTCTTATACTTTTGTTTTCTTTTATTCTATTCCGAATTTCTGTGGAAGAAATCTCAATGAGTGGGAATTTTTCCATAATTACGAATTCGGGGTACTTACTTTTTATTTGGGGGATCAAGCTGTCTTTATATCGAGGATAGACAACGAATGTTGCTAACTTTTTTAAATCCCGGTATTTGTACCATTTATCAAAATTAACTGCGGAATCTTCTCCAATAATGAAGAAGGGTTTTACACCATATTTTTCTGAAAAGAATTTAACAGTTTCTATGGAATAAGAAATTCCGCCTTTTTCTTTTTCAAGGTCACTTATGCATACTTTTTCAATTCCATCAAATGCTACATCTACCCATTTTTTCCTGTATTCATATAACGCCAGGTCTTTTGTGGACCTGTGGGGAGGTTTATATGTTGGGACCATTATCAATTTATCAAGTTTCAGTTCTTCCAAAATTTTTATAGCTATTATCACATGACCATTATGTACGGGGTTAAAAGCTCCACCATATATCCCTATTTTCACCTTTTTTCCTCCTCGATGTAATCGAAGGCAAGATCACCAATATACACTATATTCCCTTCTTTTACTCCTGCCTCTTTTAATTTTTCTTCAAGTCCCGCTTTTTCCAGGGCTTCAAGTATCATTAATCTTTGATCTTTTTCATGAATGTTGAATCTATCAAGCCAAACCTTTAACTCGTTAGAAATTACTTCATACTCGCTTTCAGATATTTTCACAACCTTTATTCTAAATCTTTGCGGCAGCTTTCTCCACACCGGTGCCGGTTTTTTAATTTTTGTATCTTTTGGTGGTGGACCACCGAAGATAACTTTTCTTGATTCCTTTACCTTTTCCCATATTTTGAACTTAAGTTCCTCTAAACCTTCCTGAGTAACAGCAGATGCAAGTAGAACTTCTTTTTTAATTTTTTCTTCCAGCTTTCTTTTAAGTCTCTCCCTGTCTTCAATGGGAAGCATATCCACCTTGTTAACTACAACTATTTCATCTTTTTTTGCAAGATATGGAGAATATTTTTCCAGTTCTTTTCTGATTGTGAAGTAATCACTCACGGGGTCTCTCTCATCTACCAAAGCTCCATCTAATACATGGACAATCAGGTAACATCTTTCAACATGTTTTAGAAAAACATTTCCCAATCCCTTTCCATCTGCCGCACCTTCAATTAGCCCGGGAATATCTGCTATCAAAAATTCGTTTCCTGGCGCAACTCTCACAACACCGAGATTCGGTGCAAGGGTTGTAAAAGGGTAATTCGCAATTTTGGGCTTTGCATTGGAAAGACATGAGATAATGGAACTTTTACCAACATTTGGATATCCAATCAGCGCAGCATCTGCGAGTATTTTAAGTTCAAGATCTATAACTCTTTTTTCTCCTTTTTCTCCCTTTTCAGCTATTCTTGGAGCTCTTCTTGTGGGACTTTTGAAATGGGCATTTCCTCTTCCTCCTTTACCTCCTCTTGCAACACAAACTATCTTCCATGGTTCATCAAGATCTGCTATAACTTCACCAGTAAAAGCATCCTTTGCTATGGTGCCTACTGGAACATCTATTATTAAATCTTCTCCGTTTCTTCCATGTTTTTTCTTTCCCATACCTGTTTTGCCATTTTCAGCGTAATATTTTTCCTCTTCAAGAAGGTGAGATAGGGTGGAAAGTTGTGGATTTGCCCTTAAGAACACAAAGCCACCATCACCACCATCGCCGCCATCAGGCCCACCTTTTGGAACATATTTTTCCCTTCTAAAGCTAACGGCGCCATTTCCACCATTCCCGCCTTTCACTATGATCCTGACAGAATCTATAAAATCCGTTTTTTCGTTCCCCAAGACAAACCGCTCCCTCCGATTGACTTTGAACCATCGGTATTCTATCACTTTAAATTTTTAAGTAATCTTCTGCAGTATATGCCGTTGTCACACTCTTTCTTTTCAATCATGTTCCATATGCTTTCTCCTACAGGATTATCAATCCCTGCCAAAAAATCCGCAAGATGGAGATGAAGGCATTTTACTTTGGTAAAATCCCTTATTCCTCCCGTGCCTACACCCTCCAGAAGCCTTTTTATCTTTTCATCTTTTACAAGTTCATTTCTCCTTTTGATAGTTTCTTTATGGGCTTCCAGAAGTTTCCTCCTGAATTCCGAATCTTTCTGTATTATTTCTTCATATTTCCTTATAAAGTTTTTTTCTTCAAGTTTTGCAACCTCTTTTCTCAAGTAAGGGCATGTAAGCCAGTATAGAGTTGGAAATGGTTTTCCGTTTTTCTCTGGGAGGCTTTTTATGACAACAGGAAAGCCAAAACTGCATCTATAAATAACTTCGCAAAAAACTGCATCTTCCCGTGAAATCTGTGCCCTCACAATTTCAAGATCGCTCCAAGCCACTCCCCTTCTCTCCCTGTTTCAATCACATTAAAACCTCTTTCCCTGTATTTGTCTAAAACTTCTTCATGATTGTAATCTATGCCAGAAAGTATTAAAAAGGAACCGCTTTTGAGAACTATGGAAACGCTCTCGGCGAGCCTTTCCAGAACTGGTGCCACAATATTGGCAACCGCAATATCAAAAGTTCCCTGAACATTGCTTACAAGGTCGGAAACCCTTAATTCAATGTCTACACCATTTAACCTGACATTTTCTTTTGCTACTTCGATCGCTACAGGATCGTTATCAACAGCCAGGACATATTTTGCACCTAATTTTCTGGCCAGTATCGCTAAAATTGCTGTACCTGTTCCTATATCAAGAACACTATCTCCTTCTTTCATTACCTTTTTTAAAAAGTGCGCTGCTATCTTTGTTGTCTGATGAAGGCCTGTTCCGAAGGCCATCCCAATGGGAATTTTTATAAGAATTTTTCCTTCTTCTACATTTTCTTTTTTTCCAGTTGGATCAATAATAATATCATCAATGAGTCTGAAGGGCTTATCAAGGATATTCTTTGCCCACTCATTGGGATCAACTAAATTCTCTTCAACGGGAGCATATCCCATTTTTTCCAGCATTTCGTCAACTTTCCTATCATAACTTTTGAAAAGAATTTTCCCCTTTGAGTATTCAATAGCATAAAGGAAATTGTTCATGTCGAAAAGGCGCTCCTCTAATTGCTGGAGCGCCTCTTCGCTTTCTATGATGTAAACTCTTTCTGTATATTTCATTCAATCTCCTCCAATTTCTTAATCCTTCTTTCGTGCCTTCCACCCTCAAATTCTGCTGAGAGAAAAGCATCGACAGTCCACCCTGCAAGTTCTTTTCCCATGAGTCTTCCAGCCATAACAAGAACATTCGCGTTGTTATGCTGCCTTGCAAGTCTTGCCATGTCAGGGTAGAGACACAAAGCTGCTCTTATCCTTCTACATTTATTCGCAGCGATTGACATTCCAAGACCTGTACCGCAAATAAGGATTCCAAAGTCCGCACCATTTCTTACCTCTTCACATACTTTTTTTGCGAAATCAGGGTAATCCACACTTTCCTCAGAATGTGTTCCAACGTCTAATACTTCTATGTTTTTTTCTTTTAAATACCTCTTTATATACTCTTTAAGTTCAAATCCAGCATGATCGGAACCTATTGCAACCTTCATTCTCTCATCTCCTGTATTTTTTAGATCAAGTACTGTGTCTCACTTTCATCATTTTCAATGAAAAAACTTTTAATGAAGTCTTTAAATTTTATTTTAGCTTCTCTAAAGCTTCATTGACACTGGAATAAATTGGAACAATCTTATCAAGCGAAGTGATTGAAAATAATCTTTTGATTGAATCTTCTAAATTTGCTACCACCACTCCTCCACCGTTCATTCTGGCGTTTTTAAGTATACTTATAATAGCACCAAGGCCGGAACTATCCATGTAACCAACATTTGACATATCAAAGATTATGCGGGACTTACCAGAAGAAATATATTCATTCAATACTTTTTCCTTAAACTGCGTTGAATTTGTTACATCAAGCTCTCCATCTGGAACAATGATAACGATTCCTTCCTCTTCATAAGCTCTGAACATTTTACATTCCCCCTGTTACAGGATTCTTATAACTCCCACCAATTTTCCCAGTATTTTGACTCTTTCTGGTTCGATCACTATTGGTTCCATATCCGGGTTAGATGGTTCTAATCGTACCATATTATTTTCATATTTGAGCCTTTTGAGGGTAGCTTCACTGTTATCTATGGATACCGCAACTATATCTCCTACGTTAGCAGTTGATTGCTTCCTTATTATTACATAATCTCCGTCCATTATATGATCGCCTATCATACTCTCTCCTCTCACCCTTAGAACAAAATGTTCGTAACCAACCGCCACCATTGTCTTTGGTACTTCTATTTCTTCCTCACTTTCCGGTATCATCTCTATAGCTTCACCTGCAGCAATTTCCCCAAGGACTGGCAATAACATCGCATCTGTTCTCTTTGTTATTTTCAAAGCTCTTGCTTTACCATCTTTTCTTTTTATAACACCTTTCTTTTCCAAAGCTTTAAGATGCATTTGCGCACCCCGTGGAGTTATCCTGAACCTCCTTGCAATGTCTCTAATACTTGGAGGATATCCGTATTTATCCATATATTCTTCAATAAATTGGAGCACCTTTTTTTGTTTTTCAGTAAGTTTCCTCAAATATCAAACACCACCTTAACTTTTTTCATTCCATATTCCAAGTTTTCCACCTTCAACATGTGGTATGTAAGTGCTTTTATTGGAAATGATAGCACAGACGCTGCCCTGTACAAGACTTTTGCTCTATTATCATATATTTCCACTTTTTCTGGAATCCACCCAGAGTCTATTTTATATATCATCTCATTGGTTACATCGAAGATAATGTCTTCAATGTTCTCACTTAAAAGATACTCTTCTTCCACTTTTTCTTCACTTAAAACAAAAGATGTGTGATTCCTCAGTAATAATATTATATCGCAAAAAAGTTCCTTTAAGTCCTTAAAACGAATTTCATAAGCGATATCTGCTGTATGTTCAAGTTCTTTTATCATTATTTCACCACCGAAAGGTGTGCTATTTCATCTCCTTCGGAAAGAACCAAAAGCCTTACGCCATGAGCATATCTTCCCACGACAGAAACCTGAGAAGCCGGGAATCTTATTATGGTTCCCTTCTTTGTAATTAAAACTACTTCATCATCATCCTCTGCTATCGCAATTCCGACCACTTTGCCCGTCTTTTCTGAAAGAGCTATATTCCTTATACCGCTACCTGCCCGTGATTGTACCCTATATTCAGAAGCTGGTGTTCTTTTTCCATAACCGTTGGTTGTTACCGTCAAAATTTTATTGTTGTCATCTTCAGCCACAACCATACCGACTACTTCATCACCCCTGGAAAGTTTTATGCCATGTACTCCGGCTGCAGCTCTACCCATTCTTCTAACCTGTGATACAGGAAATCTTATGGATTTTCCTTGGGAGGTGGCAATCAGTACTGTTGAATCTTCTTTTTTAGCAATTTTAGCGGAAACAACTATATCATCTTCTTCAAATCTAATTGCCCTTACACCTCTTGCCGTCTTTGCGCTTTCAAGTTCAGAAAGTGATACTCTTTTTATCCTGCCTTTTTTTGTAACAAGCACAAGATCACCTTTTACTCCGTTTATTGGAGTCATGGTCAATATATATTCATCATCATCTAAATTGAGGTAGCTGTTCACCTTTCTTCCCTTAGTTCCTCTTGAACTTCTGTCTACTTCATAGTTTTTAAGTGCAAATGCTCTTCCTTTAGAGGTTATAAAAAGGGTGGTTCCTTTAAGATTTCCAACGGAAACCAGAATAACCGTATCTTCTTCTCCAACTTTTGCTCCCATCAGTCCTTTACCACCTCTTCTTTGCAGGCGGTAGTTCTTCAATGATGTGCTTTTTAAATATCCTTTTCTGGTTAGTGAGATAACAACTTCCTCATCAATTATCAAATCTTCAATGTCATAGTCTGTATTATCGTCTTCTGCACCTATCTTAGTTCTTCTTGCATCTCCATAATTTTCCTTAAGGTAGATAAATTCTTCCTTCATTATTCGATAAACCTCTGCATCTTCCTCTATAATTTTTTTAGTTTGAGCTATTTTCCTGACTAAATCCTCATACTCTTCCCTAAGTTTCCTTGTTTCAAGAACGGTAAGTCTTGAAAGTCTCATGTCAAGAATCGCTTTTGCTTGCTCTTCCGATACATCAAGAGTACTCATGAGCTCTTCCTTCGCCTCATTTATACTCCTGCTTGAGCGCACAATATCAACAACTGTATCTATTGCTCTTGCGGCTTTCATGAGTCCTTCCAGTATATGAGCCCTTCTTGAATATTGTCTGTGTTCATATATAGCTCTCTTCCTTATTATTTCAAATCTATGTTTTAAGAAGGCTTTCATTAGCTCCTTTAAATTCATAAGGCGCGGTCTTTTCAATTCATCTATAACGAGCATTTGAATATTGTAAGTTATCTGGAGGGATGTGTGCTTGTACAGGTTATTCAGGATAATCTTATGATCAACATCTTTAGGAATCTCTATAACCACTCTCAATCCTTTTTTGTCTGATTCGTCTCTGATGTTTTTAATTGGTATTCTATCATCATGCTGTGCATACTTTGCTATTTCCTCTATGAGAGCTGCTTTGCTAACACCATAGGGAACCTCAGTTATGACTATCTTGGTTCTTTTTCCTTCCTCTATGTGAACTTTCCCTCTAACTTTAATAGTTCCTCTTCCTTTTTCGTAAGCATCCTCTATAGCATCTGGATTGACAATAATTCCCCCTGTTGGAAAATCGGGTCCTTTAATGTATTTCATTAAGTCTTTAATCTCTGAGAAAGGATTATCTATAAGAGCTAAGAGTCCATCAATAATTTCGTTCATATTGTGAGGAGGGATATTTGTGGCCATTCCAACAGCAATTCCTGTAGAGCCATTTATGAGGAGATTCGGAACCTTAGATGGGAGTACCACGGGTTCCTTCAAAGTCCCATCAAAATTGTCCATCATCTCAACAGTTTCTTTGTCAAGATCTTGTAACATCTCTTCTGCAAGCTTTGTTAATCTGGCTTCCGTATACCTCATTGCAGCTGGTGGATCTCTATCTACTGAGCCAAAATTTCCCTGACCATGAACAAGGGGATATCTCATAGTAAATGGTTGAGCCATTCTTACCAGAGCTTCGTAGACAGGAGCATCACCATGAGGATGGTATTTACCCATAACCTCTCCAACAATTCTTGCAGACTTCTTGAAGGGACTGTTGTGAGTGAGTCCCATCTCATGCATTCCATAGAGGATTCTTCTCTGGACTGGTTTCAGGCCGTCTCTTACATCTGGAATAGCTCTTCCTATTATTACGCTCATAGAATAGCTCAAATAAGACTCCTGAAGCTCATCTTCAAGAGCTTTTCTTATAATCTGTTCGGACATCAAAATTTCCTCCTTTCTAACGCCAAAGCGGCCTTGTAATTCTATTATATCACATGGATTTATTAGGCTTTTTTCGTCCTATTTATGTTAGAGCTGAGTAAAACTCTACGATGAATTTTCCTCAGATTCATGCGACTACTTATATATTGATACTTTAAAGGCACCGATCGGGGAGATATTTACCACCCTTGAATAGGGGTTTAATAACATGGGATTTGGTGAGCCACAAAACTCCTGACTTCACAATATATTGCACCTCCTCA
>JAGHBG010000150.1 GCA_021161105.1 Thermotogaceae bacterium
CTTTTACTTCCTCCTTTTTTCGTATCTATGGGAATTTTAAACCAATTGCTACTTTCCGGCAAATTATCATGCTTTTTAAAAATCCTTATTAGTAAAAGATGTTATATATTGCATAAAGCAGAGAATCCTTCGGTGCGGGTACTCCTCTTAAATCACAGCTTAGCTCCCAAAAAGCAATGCCTCCAAGATCATTACTGATCACATACATAGCTTTTACTGCGGCGGTTTCCGTGCTTTCGTAAGTTATAAATACACCATCACCATATAGCCAAACCGACTGAGCTTGAGAATGAAAGTACTTTTTCACAACAGGTTCAAATCTCCTAACAATATCAGAATAATCCAGTATACCGCCTTCAATTGTTCCGGGCCCTAAACCACCGGTTGGCTGACCAAGCCCATGATCTTCTGAAGGTACATTTGCCCATGATCTTCCATAGAAAGGTACTCCTACCAAAAGTTTTTCTTTTGGGGCACCATACTTTATGTAATTTCTAATCGTTTTATCAACGCTAAGGTTCGAACTGTTTTCCTTATAATCATACAAATTGTTATGAAAACCCGTAACACTGCTCCATCCTCCATAAAAATCGTAAGTCATTACAACTATAAAATCCACATATTGCGATACCTCAGAAAGTTCTATTTTGTTTTTTATGTATTCCTCATCAGCAGCACCCGCAAACGATAATAGATAATGTTTTCCATCTTTCTTTCCTTGCTTGTCTAAAGCATTTCTAAGTTCCTTCATCAATTTCGTGAAATTACCCCTGTCTTGAGGTTTACCTTCATATTTACCCCCACTTACAGGGTATTCCCAATCTATGTCTATACCATCGAATATTCCTGGATGTTTTCCATACTTTTCTCCAAAATCTCCCCTTATAAATGTTTCTATACAAGATTCAACAAATTTCTTTCTACTTTCGGCACTTGAAGCCATTTTCGAGAAATTTTTAGACCAGTTCCATCCACCAACAGATATAAGCACCTTAAGATGCGGGTAACGCTTTTTTAAAAGCTCAAGCTGATGGAAATTCCCCTTAAACGGATCATTGGGACCATCCCCTTCAAAAGCTTTATCAAGATCTGTCTTGGGATCACCAACTATGCATCTTCCATCATCTGCTATGTTGGCAAACGCATATATAAGATGGGTCAATTTATCTCCATCTACATCTTTTATAGTAAAATTTTTCGTGTGTATTCCCCAGCTTGGGAAGTACCCAACTATAAGCTTTCGGTTGATTTTATTCCAAAAAAATTCTGAATTTTCAGGTGAATTCTCCTTCATTGATATATGATCTTTAATGCACTTGTATATAAAACCGTTATATTTAACCAAGTCTCCTTTTTTGTAAAAATTTCCCTCTTTCCACCTTTCGATAGATGCCTTCACATTTTTCACCTCGTTTTTTATGAGAAACCTCTCCTTCAGTCTGTCTCTGAAAGATTTTAGCAAATTCTTTATATCTGCATTTTTCGAGAGTGTGAGGAACTTCTTTACTTGTGCATAAGAAGTATCAATAAAGTAGATAGTGTAATTACTTTCAGCGATTTTCAACAGAAAAATATATCTTATCTTCTTCAGTCTTCCATAGAACACAAGACTTTGCGTAGAATAGCTTTGGGGAGTTATTTTTACAAACTCAAATTGGGGGATTTCTTTCAATGCATCTTCAAATGGGACAGGTGAAATGTTTACTGAGGGGTCGCTTAGAAATGTTACTTTTGCAATAAAGGAAAAACCGAGTACGCAGATAAAAAAGGTTAGAGTAACAAAATGCTTTCTCATAGTACTCTGTCCCTCCTAAAATCCGGAGATGAAAAGAACGGCTGAAGCGATCATAGCAGCATAAACAACTAACCTTACAAATTTGCTGCCTCTTTTAACTGCCATTCCAGTTGATATGAAAGCACCGATTATGTTGCCTGCAGAAAGTATCAATCCAGAGATGAAGTCAAATTTTCTGCTTATTATGAATATAGGAATGATAAAAATTGTATAAAGAAGAGCTGAGAAAACTTTGTATGCATTTGCTTTCACTATGTCCATTCCTTCAATGTTTGTGAATGTGTATATCAAAAAGAAACCAACTCCTGCCTGTATAAAGCCACCGTAAAGACCTGTTCCAAAGGAAGCCAAAAAACGGATCAATTTACTCTCGTGAACCCTGGTTTCTTTTATCAGTTTGTCTTTGTTTCTAACCATGAATATAAACATTCCGATTAAAAGGAATCCCACTATTCTTTTTAAAAGGTCTTTGGGGATTGAAACGACAATCGAGGATCCTGCTACAGCACCCAGAAGAATAGGTAAGGCAACTTTAAAAGCTTTCTTCCACTCTAAAATACCGGATTTTCTAAACTTATATACAGCAGCTATATTTTGAAGAAGTATAGCCAGCCTGTTTGTTCCATTGGCAATATCTATTCCAAGTCCAGAATACGTTAAAGCGGGTAGAGTTAGAAAAGATCCACCACCTGCAAGAACATTAACCCAGCCAGCAAAAATACCACTTAGAAATATGAATAGTATTTTAATCATGTCGTTTCACACCTCAACCTTATTCTTTTAATTCAATGGCTATTTTAGCGCCCAATTCAGCGTTGTTCAAAAGCAATGCAATATTTGCTTTGACTGTTTCTTTTCCACTGTATTCAGCCAGCTTGGAAAGCAAAAATGGAGTGAGTTCTTTTCCAGATATTTTTCTCTCCATTGCTTCCTTTTCTGCTTTCTTTATCCAATTTTCAAGTTTCCCTGGAGCTATTTCATTTTCTTCTGGTACCGGATTTACTACAAGAAGAGAAGAAGTGTAATTCATCTCCTTCATCTCTTTGTATATACTGACGATTTCTTCAATACTATCCACTCTCATATTAAGCTTTATACCGCTTTCTCTTGTATAAAATGCAGGGAATTCATCTGTTTTAAAGCCAACTACAACGACACCTAAGGTTTCTAAAAGCTCTACTGTTTTTTGAAGATCAAGAATGGATTTTGCGCCAGCACTGACGACAATAGCTCCTGTTCTTGAAAGTTCTATGAGATCCTGAGAGATGTCGAAAACTCCTCTGTGAAATCCTCCAATACCCCCCGTTACAAAGACATCTATCCCAGCCATGGATGCTATTCTGACTGTTGCACTGACAGTTGTATCTCCTGATAGTTTTTTACCTGCAATATAAGGTATTTCTCTAACCCCTGTTTTTTTAGGAGAAGCTTCTATGAGTTTTTTAACCTCTTCCTCTGTCATTCCAACAATTATTTCACCATTCAATATTCCGATAGTGGCTGGAATTGCACCTTCTTTTCTAATAACTTCTTCCATTTTTCTGGCAACCTCAAGATTTGCTGGATAGGGAAGTCCGTGAGCGATAACTGTACTTTCAAGTGCTACAACGGGTTTTTTGTTGTCTATTCTTACGATCATTGATTTCACATCCTTTCTGGTGCGCTTATTCCAAGAAGTTTTAAACCTTTTCTTATAACGATTTGCGTTGCTCTGGATAAATGAAGGCGTGCTAAAGAGAGGTCGTAATTTTCTTTGTCCAGAATGGTATTCTTTGTGTAGAATTGATGAAAATCATGGGCAAGCTCTTCGAGATAATTTGTTATTTTAGCAGGGGAGAAGTTTGCGAACGCCTCATAAAGGGCATCTTCGAAAAGATCAAGAGTTTTCATAAGCTTCTTTTCGTCTTCATTGTTTAAAAGCTCAATAACACTTAGGTTATTGCTATCATAGTCCACACCTTTTTCTTTTGCCTGTTTGAATAGTGAGCATATTCTTGCGTGAGCATATTGCACGTAATAAACAGGGTTCTCCATGGATTTTTTCAAGGCAAGATCTATATCAAATATCAATGGTGTTGATGGATCTATTCGTGCGAAGAAATATCTTGCAGCATCTCTCCCAACTTCTTTTATGAGATCATCAAGGGTTATGAATCTTCCAGCCCTTGTAGACATTCTCAGGTTCCTTCCATCTTTTCTTAATGTAACAAACTGGTGAAGAATAACATTAAAAAATTCATCATCAAAATCAAGGGCTTTCATAGCGGCTTTCATTCTTGGAATATGACCATGATGATCGCTTCCCCATATGTCATAAACTCTATCAAAGCCTCTCATTTTTTTGTTGTAATGATAAGCAATGTCGGTCATAAAGTAAGTTGGAGTTCCATCTTTTCTTATAAGAACTTTGTCACTTTCATTGATAAACTGAGAGACTTTTAACCAGACAGCTCCATCTTTTTCGTATATAAGATTTTTCTTTTTGAATATCTCAAGGACTTTTTCAACTGTCCCGTCCTCTATAAGACTTTTTTCATTGAATAC
>JAGHBG010000119.1 GCA_021161105.1 Thermotogaceae bacterium
CATGAAAAAGATGCTGCTGAATTTCCTGATGAGTATCGAAGTGGTTTTATATCTTTATTTAAGTCTCTTGTCGAAGAGCAGAATGAATATCAAGAACTATATGCTTCTAAAAAACATAGACCATTCTGTTTTGCTGCCCGCCTTGGATATGAATGTACTCTAAATAACCATTCCTTCATTTTCAAGGGCCCTGTTAACTTAAATATTTCTTCTGGGGATCATGTGTTTTTTGCCAAACTTTTAAATACGTTTATTGCACGATGGAGAAAAGGTGAAATAGTGAGGTTATATCAAAATAAATTGAAAATTAGCAATATCAACATACTGCCACCAAAAAGAATAACCAAAAATATGATTGTTTGTAATTCTCTGGAAAGAATTGTACTGAAAGATCCTAAAGCCAGGGGAACCCGTTACCTCTCGCCATTTGAAAACTCCGATTATTTTAACCAAATCCTTTCAGAGTTTAGTAAAGATAAATATCGGTATTTTACGGGGAAAGAATCCGTTGGGAATCTTTTTTTAGAGCCAATTAACGGGAAGTTTGATTCTGTGAGACATTACGGTGGCCTTGTCTTTGGATACAGAGGGAGATTTAAACTCTATGGACCTCCTGAACTTCTTCAGTTTGTGTATGACTACGGACTTGGTCATAGAACTGGACAAGGCTTTGGCTTTATAGTAACCGGGGGAGAAGCTTTATGAAGTTTTATCCAGGCCCATGGTTTTACAATGCCGCGATAATAGGTTTTGCAAATTCGGTCTCCAAATATTTTGGAAATCGCTCTGTCGAATATCTTGACGATGGAACATTAGAAATAGAGGATAAGGTAATGTCCTTGCTACGCAAACCTGTATGGGAAGTTATTGATAACCTCCCAAAGTCGCTTCAACCACCTTCCACAAGCGGAAAGGGGCAAGATTTTATAGAAGAAGCACCGGTTAACGCATGGATGTTCATACTGGAAACAATCGAATTTCTTAAACAACCTGGAAATGCAGGAAAGAATTTTTTGAAAAAAATAAAAAATGCTGAAAAGCATCGAGACCCTTTTGAACTATTTCAAATTGTGCGCTCAAGATATTTCCTTAAAAGCGGTCCATTTGCTAATGCCATTAGTGCAGGTAATAAAGAAGAAAATGTAATTGGTTTAGTGACAAAACTTTTTTGTGGTAAAGAAGAAACCATTGATGAAAGAGTACATTGTTCGTTATGTGGAAAAGAGTTCAATGTACCAAAAGATCCCGATAGAATGTTCATGGACAACCGCATTTTGAAATACGCAGCAAGTTCAAAGGATAAATTTCCTGGTTTTCACTGGGGGTTTAAGCCGAGCATTCCTATATGTCCTGAATGCTTATCGATTTTATTTTACGGGCTTCTGGCATTTGTTCGCGGACCAACGGGAAAATATCTATTCATAAATGCGCATTCCTTCAAGCTAATGAAAGAATTGCACAAAGAACTAAAAGAGATCGCTACTAAGCGTTCCGTTGAAAGCCCTTCAAAAGTATTCATTCAGTCTGTCCTTAAGCAACTTTTTTTAATAGCCACCAGTTTCAGTCTCTGGAGCACTTTAACAATAGAAATGTATCAGATAACTTCGGATTTTTCGAGATCAAGTGTTACTTATATACCACCACATAAAATCGAGCAATTACTTGGTTCTGAAGAGATTAGCAATGCGCTCATGGCAATGCACAGTACGGAAATATTTGAGCATTTTATTCAAAATGATATTGGATGGTTATTCAATCTTTTGTACCTCCTTACCAAATACATAATCTCGCATGGCAAGGGAAGCATTGAAGAATTGTATTCATACATAGGTTCAAAAAATATGGAACACGCCAGTTATCTAATGAATGATTTACAGGTTCTCATATGTGGAATGCTATATAACGGGGGTGGTCAAATGGATCTCTGGAAAGTTAAGAAGGCTGCAATGTCATTACCGCCAAAATTGAAAGAAGATTTGGCAAAACTATCTTATCAGATACTTGAGAAGACAAGAACAGGGTCAAAAGATGATGCTCTATATCTTATAGAGAGAACTTTTGCGGCACATAAAACCATATTAACTGACGAAATTATAGATATTTTCGATGAAAAGAATGATGAAACATTCAAATTAAAGCTTTACACATTTATTGGAAGGATTTTTGAAAAATCTGAAAAGGAGGAGAGGAAGAATGAGTCCGGAAAATGAAAATAAAATTATTGGAATAACCATATCCATTGTGTTCGAGAATTCTTCTATGAACCGTGATCAATCAGTAGGAAATATAATGACACTCAAAAAACTGACTATTGGAAATACTGATCACATCATGCTTAGCAGACAATGGATGACAAATAAAATAATCAATACATTAGTATCCCGTTTTCCAGATGACTGGAAACCAGCACCTCTTACAGTTGCGAAAAAGGTAATCCAATATGAATTGTTGAAGCCCGGAGAAAAGATAAAAGTTGTTGGAGATATTATAAATTATGCTGAACTTGACGCTTTTGGATATATGAGCACGGCAGAGAAAAAGAAACGAAAAAAAGAGCAAGAAGAAGAGGATTCTGACAAAGAATCTAATAAAAAAAATGGAATACAGGTAACTTTAACACGGAAAGCACCAGTATCTGCCACCAAGGCCATTTCTCTTTATCCGTGGAAAGGAGATATGGGATTTTACGCAAATCATGCTATGGTTTCTCGATATAACGAAACATCGCCCGAAGAACCTGCCACACCTGATCCTTATTCAAAAGAAGAATGCTACTCTTTATTTAAATTTAGCGTAACCATAGATTTGAAAATGTTGGGAGAAGATACATGGTTCTTACCCGATAATGTTATTAACAAACTTGATATCCCCAAAATAGAAGATAAATACGGCACCGTAGAATTAAATAAAGAAAAGAAATCACTTAAATTTAAGCTAAACCCAGAAACTAAAACCAAACGTGTCCTTCAAATCCTTGACGTTTTGAAGGATGGTCTTATTGCACATGGTTCCGGTGAGAATTATGGGATAATCCCTTTGTTTATTGTTGCAGCACCAGTTAAGATTCCAATTCCATTATTCCACAGCATCATACAAGTTAACCATGAAACAGGAAAAATTGTAGTAGAAGACATGCTGAACATTATCAAGGATAATGGCTATATTGTTCGTGAAGGAGATAAACCTATCGTTTATATCCAAAGCTTCCGCAAAGATATTCTTGATGAAAAAGATACTGAGGCATTGAGTGATTATTGCGGTTACAATGGTTTCAAAGATTATATAAAAGATTATATAGAAAATCATAAAAAGTAGGCGAACCATATGAAATCGCTGAAAATTGATTTGCTGCAGGACTCAGCAACTTTCAGGATACCTAATACCTCGGGACATATTATTAGTTACCCACTTCCCATGTACTCGACGGTAATAGGTTTCTTGTGTACCGCAATGGGAAACCCTCAGAAGTTTCTTAGCAAAAGTTTCTCTCTCGCCATATATTCAAAATTTCAAACAAGATACATCGAGTATATTTGGTATAGGAATTTATACAAACAATATCATCTACAACGTTTTGGAAGCATAGATAATAGGATTTACCATGGTGAATTTGAACACATTGGTGGTCAATCTCCTATCACCAGGGACAGACTTCATAATGTGAAAACAATCATATATCTTCTCGCAGATGAAGAAGCAATGGAGCAAATAAAAAGCAACCTTGCTGGAAATGTTCCCGCTTTACATCTGGGAATGGCCGAAGATTTGGTTGTTCCAAAAAATGTCGAATATGTTTACTTAGACGAAAAACCTATTGAATATGTAGGTAAAGTCGATTATTATAGCTGGCTTCCACCAAAAGAAGCGTGTTATTGCTTACCGAGCAATTACATTGAATTTCTTAGCAGAATTGCAGGTGTTACATGCTTGGTAAGCACCAAGTATAGGTTGGTCAAGATACATGACGTAACTATTCGTGATTTTTCATATATAAGGGCAAGGCTTTTCTCTCCCAGGGGCTTGCCCATAGAATATAATCAACCGTATAAGTTCCTTATAGATCGAACCGAAAATCTTCCATTATGGTTTTTGAAAATCGATGGTGGTGGTAAGGGTGTATAAAACTTCAGAGTTTCTTGCAAAATCAAATGGAGTAAATCTGGTGAACCATCTTAAGCATGTGAGCGAAATTTGCAAATATATCGAAGGAAAACACCCTAAAGAGCTTGAAATAATAGCCCTATTGCATGATATTGGAAAGATATATCCCACATTTCAAAAAAGACTTAAAAGTGATGTATACCCTGATGATTTTACAAATTTATTTCCTGATATTCCTCACAACATTGTGTCAGTATTTTGCTTTGACAAGAAAGAATTAACGCAAAAATATGAAGTGCAACTCAAACCTGCAATAACCGCTATCTTCTTTCACCATTGGCGAGAAGAAATGACAAGCCAATTGACG
>JAGHBG010000138.1 GCA_021161105.1 Thermotogaceae bacterium
ACCTTATTATTGAATGTCCATTTATCCAAAAAATAACCGATTAAGCCTGCAATACCAATGTTTGAAATAACTTCTACACCAAAAACAAGAACCAAATTAAGTTTAATAAAATCTTTTAATCCTTTCATTTTTTAAGAACTAAATTGAGTTCCACGTCGTCCTGATTGAATAAATCCACTGGGAAATTGAGAATTATACCATCAACGCTTACTTTAATATCTTTACCCGTAACAACTGTTGGCGGAGTTAAATCAACTTTAATTCCCACTTTTTCAAGATTTATTGCCAGAGCACCGGTGGTCATGTTTCCAAGCTCTCCCAGTGCAGAAAGTGCCAGTTCATCGAGCTGATTGTAAGGCATTCCCATCATTTCAGAAATTATTTTAAAAGCGGTTTCTTCAGCAAAAGAATAAATAACATTCCCTTCTAAATCACCAACAAATCCAATGACTGTAATAATTTCAAACTTTGGCGTAATTTCTTTAACCACCTTGGGTTTCTCCATTATAGGTTTTTGGTGAACGACTTGAGTAAAAGTAGAAACGACGGCGGAGAGCAGTGCATTGACTATCCTTGCATCCATTACTATATACCTCCTTATGTTAATATTAACATTTGATATTATACACAAAATGATTAAAAAAGTCCTTCTTGATTTTTGGAGTGATGGAGAATGGGTTTTGATGGTTTATATATGAGGAGAGTTGTTGAAGAGATAAATCACAGTGTAAAAGGTCAGTTAAAAAATATCTACCAATACACCAATGTAGATTACTTCCTTGTATTTACCGAGGGAAGTATTCGGATATCACTAAATCCTAGTTTGTCATTTATTGCTTTAATGGAAAAATATGATACACCTGCCAGAATGCCATCGTCATTTACTATGCTTCTTAGAAAACATATTAAAAATGCAAAATTTTTAGGTGTGGAGCAGGACGGTTTTTCAAGAGTAGCAAGATTTCGATTTGAAAAAAGGAATGAATTAGGGGATTTAGTGGCTTATTCTCTTTATGTAGAGACAATGGGAAAATTTTCCAACATGATACTTGTTGATCAAAATGGAAAAATTATCGATGTTCATAAAAGAATAGTAACCATGCATAGAGAACTTTTACCAGGGAAAAAATTCATCTTGTATAGTAGCAGCAAAAAAGATCCTTTTGAAGTAGATATAACAAAGATCAAGTTTGATAACGGTCTCCGCATGGTACTTGTTAAAAATATTGAAGGTATTTCCCCACTAATCGAACATGAGATTTATTATAGAGCTGGTGCGGACACGCCACAGAATTTAAACACTAAGTCTCTTGAAAGAGCATGGAAAGAATTCATTGAAGAATATAGAAAAGGATTCACTTATCTTTTGAAAAAACATGAGGAACCAAAAGACATATCAGTTATTAAAATTACACATTTAGAGTATGAAAACGAGAAAATGAAACCGTCAGAAGCAATAAAACAATTGGTGCTTTTTAAAGAAAAAGAAGAAAGGTTTGAGTCGAAAAGAAAGAATTTGGAGAGAGTAGTTAAGAGGGAGATAGAAAAATTGGAAGATATAATAGACAAACTTTCTAAGGAAATGAGGGAAACATTGAAAATGGAAGATTATAAAAAGTACGGCGAACTTCTAAAGGCATATTTTTATCAAATTCCTATTGGGTCAACTGAAGCAAAGCTCTACGATTGGCAGGAAGATAAAATGGTATTGATTCCGCTGGATCCAAGGTATAGCCCATTAGAACTTTCTCGATTGTATTTTGATAAATATAAGAAACTTAAAAGAAAAAAAGAAAAGGTTGAGAAAAGGTTAAAGCAAATAAAATACGAACTTTCATATTTAGAAAGTATTCTTCAATTTCTGAATGATGCAGAAAGTATTGAAGATATAGAAGAGATAGAAAAAGAACTGGTAGATATTGGTCTTTTAAAAAAACAAAGAAAAAAAGGAAGTAAAAGTGAGATTTCAAAGCCAAGAGAAATCAGGTATAAAAATGCTTTAATATTGATAGGAAAAAACAACAGGCAAAATGACCTTCTTGTTAGAAGAGCTTCTCCCAATGATCTGTGGTTGCATGCTCATGAAATCCCCGGAGCTCATGTTATTGTAAAAACTGATTCGGACAAGATAGATAGTGAACTAATTGAATATGCTGCTTCTTTGGCAGCTGGGTATTCCCGTGGCAAAAATTCTGGGAAGGTTCCGGTTGATTTTACAAGGATAAAATATGTAAAAAAGCCTCGTGGAGCTAAACCTGGATTTGTCGTATACAGAAACTATAAAACAATCTTTGTAGAGCCTAAAAGGCTGAAGGATTAAATTTTTACAACTTTTGTTAGATTTCTTGGAGAATCTGGGTTTTTTCCTTTTAATTTAGCAAGAATCAGGGAAAACACCTGAACTGGTATTATTCTAAGAGGAGCACTCTTGCCTCTCCCAAAATTTTTTATCAGGTCTAAATCCTTTTTATATCCGATTTCAACTACTTTAGCACCGTATTCTTCCAGTTCTTTTCTCAAATTTTTCACGAATTCCTTTTCGTCTTCTTCAGTTTGAATAATTACAACAGTTTTCTCAGATACAAGAGCTTTGGGTCCATGTCTGTAATCAAGTGTTGAATGAGATTCTGAGTAAGTTATAGCCATTTCCTTAACTTTCAAAGCTCCTTCATTAGCAAGTCCCCAATTCTCTCCAGTTCCCAAAAAGACCACATGTTCTATGGAAGTTAAATTCATATTTTCGAAAAACTTAAAGCTATTTTCTATGATATTTTTAGCAAGTTCGACCTGCTCTTTGAAAAATTCTGTATTAATTCCTGATATCTCAAGAAACAACCTTTCCATGACGAAAAGGGTTGAGGTAAAACTTTGTGTCATAACAACTGATTTTTCTTTTGACGGTATTGTTATAGAAATATCAGATAGAATTGATAATGTGGAATTTTCAGTGCATGTAACGCTAATCAATGGTAAACCTTTGTTTTTAAGTTTTTCAGCTGACTTTATTGTTTCTGTGGTTTCTCCAGATCGAGAAAAAGCAAATACCACTGTATTTGAAGGATTAACTATGTTAGATTCAAAACTTAAAAGTGTTTCGGAACCAATTAGTGGGTAAGTATCTTTTTTCAAATATCTTTTTACAAAGTGAGATAATGCAGTTGAAAGATGATACGAACTGCCACAACCTAAGAATATTATTTTTTCAGCTGTATCAATTATTTTTTTTATTCTGGTAAAATCAAACTCATAATCAAGAACTTCTTTGAGTGTTTCAAAAGTACCCCTAATTTCCATTTCTGTATAAGTCATTTTTCACACCCTCCATCAAATACAGCTATTATTAATGTATAGTTTGTGCGTTCATTTATACAATAAATGTATGCGGGTAAGCAAGAATTGAAAATACCATTGATTGCAGTTTCGGATGAATTATTTTCAAATATGACTCGTTTTCTCGCTTTTTTGAACATATATAATATAATCCAGAATTTTGAGGTAAAATAATTGAAGGGGTGGAAAACTTGCCAAAATTGTTTTTATTTGACGGAACAGCTATAGCATACAGGGCTTTTTTTGCTCTTGATAGCTCGTTATCTACAACTACTGGCATTCCGACCAACGCCACTTATGGAGTTGCAAGGATGATGGTAAATTTCATAAAAAATCATATTAGAAAAAACGAAGATTATGCTGCATTTGTTATGGATGCAGCTGTTAAGACCTTCAGACATCAATTGTATGAAGAATACAAATCTCACAGAAGACCTACGCCAGATGTTTTCAAACAGCAAATTCCATATATAAAAAATCTCGTGACTTCTATGGGAATAAGAGTCTTAGAAATAGAAGGATATGAAGCTGACGATGTGATAGCAACATTGGCGATAAGGTATAAAGATAACTTTGATGAAGTCAATATTATAACTGGGGATAAGGATATGCTACAGATTGTAGGAGGCAATATAAAAGTTTGGAGAATAAGAAAGGGGGTAACTGAACTCGAGATATACGATAGAGAAAAAGTAAAGGAAAAATACGGGGTTTACCCGGAGCAAATACCATATCTTTTAGCCCTCATGGGAGATGCTGTGGATGATGTTCCGGGGGTAAAAGGAATAGGTGGGAAAACAGCAGTAGAGCTTCTCAATAAGTTTAAGAATATTGATGAGATATATGAAAATATAAATAAGATAAAAGAGAGGATGAGAAAGGTTCTTGTTGCAGGAAAAGAAGATGCGTATAAAAGTTTAGAGCTTGTTGTATTGAGAACAGATGTTCCAATTGAAATTAATTTAGTTCAGCTTCTTTATAAAGGCTATAATGAAAAAAAATTGATATCCATACTAAAAGACCTTGAGTTCTCTTCGATTATGAAAGAGTTAGGACTTCAGGTGAAATTAGAAAAGAATTACAGCACAATAAGCGATGAAGCAGAATTTGAAGGAATTGTAAATGATATGATAGGAAAAACAGTAGTTGTGGATCTTGAAACTACATCACTTGACCCTATAAATGCAAAGATCGTTGGAATTTCTTTATCCGATGAAGAAGGAAGAGCATTTTACATTCCTGTTGGACATAAAGGTGAAAAAAACATTGATCAGGAATTTGCAAAAAAGCAACTCAGGAAGCTTTTCGAAGGTTCAAAAATAGTTGGACAAAATATAAAATATGATTTATCTGTTCTTAAAATAAATGAAGTTGATCCTGTCACACCGCACTTTGATACAATGATTGGGGCATGGTTACTTAATCCTGAAGAAAAACGTTTCTCACTCGATGAGATGGCTATGAAATTCCTGGGATATAAGATGATACCCTATGAAGATGTTGCGCCTAAAAGCTCTACGCCATTATTTGAAATGAATTTCTCCAATGTGAATGTTAAAAAAGCCACAGAATACTCCGCAGAGGACGCAGATATTACGTATAGACTTTATAGAAAACTCTATAAATTAATCAAGGACAATGATCTTGAAGATATCCTTCATAAAATAGAAATGCCTCTTATCCCCGTTCTCGTTGATATGGAACTTACAGGAGTTTATTTCGATATCAAATATTTAAAAGAGCTTTCAAAGAAATATCAATGCAGGATGGATGAAATAGCAGAAAAAATTTATAAAGAAACTGGAGAGATGTTCAACATAAATTCGTCTATTCAAGTTGCAAAAATTCTAAATAAGCTTGGTATAAAAACTGGAAAGAAAACCAGAACAGGCAGAATGTCAACCAGTGCGAGTGTTCTTGAGGAATTAGCAGAGGAATATGAGACTGCAAGATTGATACTGGAATATAGAAAATATCAAAAGTTGAAATCGACCTATGTGGATGCTATACCTAAACTGGTTAATCCGAAAACTGGTAGAGTTCATACATCTTTTAATCAAACTGGTACGGCGACGGGAAGATTATCAAGTTCCGATCCAAACCTTCAAAATTTACCGAAGAGGGATGATGAAGGAAGGGAAATTAGAAAAGCAATTGCTCCACAGCTTAAAGGATGGTGGATATTAAGTGCGGATTACTCACAGATAGAACTTAGGGTCCTGGCGCATTTTTCTGGGGATGAGAATCTTATAAAGGCTTTTACTGAAGATCTTGATATCCATAGAATAACTGCAGCTAAAGCCTTTGGTGTCCATGAAGACATGGTGGATGACCATATGAGAAGAGTGGGAAAAATGATTAATTTTTCCATAATTTATGGAGTAACAGCTTATGGCCTCGCATCGAGGCTAAAAGTTCCGGTAAAAGAAGCACAAAAAATGATAGAAAGTTATTTCAAATTATATCCAGGTGTACAAAAATTTATACAAAAAGTAATAAAAGAAGCTGAAGAAAAAGGAGAAGTTAGAACTCTATATGGAAGAAAAAGAGAAATACCACAGATAAGATCAAAGAATAAAAACATAAAGTCTGAAGGGGAGAGACTTGCTATAAATTCTCCCATTCAGGGAACAGCTGCGGATATCATAAAGATAGCAATGATAAATATTCATAAGAGAATCAGGGGAATGAAGTCAAAAATGATCATGCAGGTTCATGATGAATTAGTTTTTGAAGTTCCCGATTATGAAGTCGAAGAAATGCAAAAAATTGTAAAGGAAGAAATGGAGAATGCCGTTAAGTTGAGAGTTCCTCTTAAAGTTGACATTGAAATAAATGAAAGATATTATTGATCTTTATATGAAAAGAGAAACCGCCCGAATAAGGGCGGTCTCAATTTTTCAGTTTTCACTATATCTTAACTTTATATTTTTCTCTTTTCTGATAGTAAGTGTGCAAAAGTTTATGAGCAATCTTTGACAATGGTTTTTCTAAGAATTCGTCATAGAGCTGCTTTATTGCGGGATTCTCATGGGATTTTTTAAACTTGGCTTCTTTGTCTTCTTTATAAATAGCTTGAGCTCTTTTAATTCTAATTTCTTCCGTTGTAGGAATTGGTTGGCCTCCACCACCCAAGCAGCCGCCAGGGCACGCCATGACTTCGAGTGCTACAATATCTTTGAGTCTTTCGTCACCTTCTTTTATTTTCCTCAAAAGTTCATCTGCTGCACCCAGGGTGTTTGCCACAGCGACTTTAACCTTTTTTCCATCAATTTCAATTTCAGCTACTCTTATTTTTTCAAATCCTCTAATTTGCTTGAACTCAACTTCTGTTAGCTCTTTTCCGGTTAGAAACTCATAAGCACTTCTCAAAGCTGCTTCCATAACGCCACCGGTAACTCCAAATATAGCAGCGGCTCCTGTTGACTCTCCAAGAGGATTATCAAATGTACTTTCTGGAAGGTCAACAAGATTGATATTTGCCTGTTTTAACATTCTCGCAAGTTCCCGTGTGGTTATAACATAATCGACGTTTTTCATCCCATTTGTGGTAAGCTCCGGTCGCTCAATTTCCGCTTTTTTTGCAGTACATGGCATTATACTGACCACAACAATATTTTTTGGGTCGATGTTCATTTTTTCGGCAAAGTATGTTTTTGTCAATGCTCCTGTCATTTGTTGTGGGCTCATTGCGGAAGAAATATTTTCTAACATATCATGGTGGAATTCCTCAACGAACTTTACCCATGCAGGGCAACAGGATGTGAGTAATGGGAAAGGTCCACCATTTTCCAATCTTTCAGTAAGTTCTGTTCCTTCCTCCATGATTGTAAGGTCAGCGCCAAATTGCGTATCAAATACATAATCAAAACCAAGGAGCTTCAATCCTGTAACCATTTTTCCCGTAACTATGGCTCCTGGTTCCAATCCGAATTCCTCACCAATAGCTACTCTTACAGCAGGAGCCGTTTGAGCTATAACTACTTTATTTGGGTCATAAATAGCGTTCCAAACATCTTCTGTGCTATCCTTTTCATAAATAGCGCCAACAGGACAAACCATCAAACATTGCCCACAACCCACACAAGGGGATTCTTCAAGTGTTAAATCAAATGGTGGTGCGATTTCTACCTGGATACCTCGATGTGACCTTCCTATAGCTGATACATTTTGCAACATTGTGCAAACTGCTTCGCATCTTCCGCAAAGTATGCACTTATCAGGTTCTCTAACTATGGTGTAACTTGAGGCGTCTATGGGGTGATAGTGAAGCCTAACTGGAAATGGAAGCTCTTCTGGCATGTTGAATTGATGTGAAAGATCAAGAAGATCACAATTTTGGTTCCTGACACAGGAAGGACAGGTCTGTTTATGAGTTCCAAGTAGAAGCGTAAGCACAAATTTTCTAATTTCTCTGAGTTCTTTAGTGTTTGTTCTTACAACCATTCCATCCTTCACAGGAGTACTACATGATGGAACATAATCATTCATGCCTTCAACTTCTACAAGACATATTCTACACGCTCCTACTTTTTTCTTTATATCTTGATGATAACAAAATGTAGGTATGTGTATTCCTGCTTTTTTAGCGGCTTCATATATGGTTGAGCCTTCCGGAACTTTAACTTTTATTCCATCTATTGTAACGCTAACCATTTATGCCACCCCCTTAGTTTTGATGGCGTTAAAGGAACATGCGTTTACACAAATTCCGCATTTTATACAGTCTTCTGTGTCTATTCGGAAAATTTTTCCCTCTTTGCGTATAGCACCTACAGGACAGCTTCTTAAGCAAAGAGTACAACCTTTACATAATTTTTCATCGATATAGTAAGATACCAGGTCTTTACATGCTCCAGCAGGACAATATTTATCATTAATGTGTGAAATATACTCATTTTTAAAGTATCTAATAGTTGTCAGGATCGGATTAGGAGCAGTTTTTCCAAGTCCACAAAAGGAAGCTTTTGATACATATTTAGCTAACCATTCAAGGAGGTCTAAATCTTCAATAGTTGCGTTACCACTAGTAATATTTGTTAGTATATCAAGCATTCTCTTTGTACCTTCCCTACAGGGTATACACTGTCCACAGGATTCTGCCTGGGTAAATGTAAGGAAGTATTTTGCGACATCCACCATACAATCGTCTTCATCAAGAACTATGACACCACCAGAGCCCATAATCGTTCCAATGGGTGTTAAAGATTCATAATCGATAGGAGTATCCATCTTGTCAGGTGGAACAACTCCTCCACTCGGTCCACCTGTTTGCACTGCCTTTAATTTCTTTCCATTCGATATTCCTCCACCTATATCGAATATAAGCTCACGAAGTGTTATACCGAGAGGTACTTCAACAACTCCTGTGTGTTTAACCCTTCCCGCTAGTGAGAAGACCTTCGTTCCGGGACTTTTCTCAGTACCATATTTTCTGAATTCTTTGTATCCGTTGTTAATTATCCATGCTATATTGGCCAAAGTTTCAACATTGTTTATAACTGTTGGATGTTCCCAAAGTCCTTTCTCATTCGGGAACGGAGGTTTTAACCACGGCTCACCTCTAAATCCCATAATAGAAGCCATTAAAGCTGTTTCTTCACCACAAACATAAGCTCCTGCACCGGCTCTTATCTCGACATCGAAAGAAAATTTTGTTCCAAGAATGTTTTTACCAAGAAGTCCTTTCTCTCTCGCTTGATTTATTGCTATTGTAAGCCTTTCCATTGCAAGTGGATATTCTGCCCTAATATATATAAAGCCTTTCTTTGCACCAACAGCGTAAGCTGCTATTGCAAGTCCTTCAATTACAGAATGTGGGTCTCCTTCAAGGACTGCTCTGTCCATAAATGCTCCTGGGTCTCCTTCATCTGCATTACACACAACATACTTTGTTTCATCTTTTTGTTTTGCCACAAGCTCCCATTTAAATCCTGTTGGGAATCCAGTTCCACTTCTTCCACGAAGTCCAGATTTTTTTACTTCTTCTATTACCTCTTCTGGCTTCATGTCAGCTAATACTTTTGCAAGAGCTCTGTACCCACCAACAGCGATATAATCTTCGATATTTTCTGGGTCTATAAGACCGCAATTTTTGAGAACAATTCTCTCTTGCTTTTTGTAAAAGTCATGATCCCAAAGACTTTTGTATCCAAAGTATCTTTGCTTTTCACCGAACAATTCTTTCTTTAAATCAATTACTCCAACAATATTTTCTTTATAAACTTCTCCACTCAAAGCTGTTTTAACGATTTCCTCTACTACTTTTTCGGTGACTTTCATATAGGATACTCTCATTCCACCAGGATAAACTACATCGAGTAATGGTTCTGCCCAGCACATTCCTATACATCCAACGGTTGTTATATTTGAATTTGGAACAAGATCTTTGACAACATCAAGGATTTTATCAGCACCAGCTGCTTTTCCACAGGTTCCATATCCAATAATGAAACTTATTTCTTTTTCTAATTTTGAGTGCTTCTCCTCAAGCAATTTTTCTCGCAAGACATTTAAATCAGACGGACGTGTGATTTTTTGCATTTTTTTCCGCCTCCTTTATTTCAATTATTATTTCCCTCAATTTATCTAAAGTCATGTTTCCGTATATTTTTCCGTTGATTTCAACAGACGGTGCAAGTGCGCAAGCTCCAAGGCAGGCTACTCTTTCCAGAGTGAAAAGAAAATCGTCCGTTGTCTCTCCTACATCTATTCCAAGAAGATCTCTTAGAAAATCAATAAGAACTTTTCCACCTTTTATGTGACAGGCTGTTCCATGACACACTTTTATCACGTATTTTCCTTGAGGTCTTAGCCTGAATTGTTCGTAGAAAGTTGCAACACCGTAAACTTTTGTAAGTGGAACATTAAGATATTCTGCTACATCCAGAGCGTCTTTCGGAGATATATATCCTTTTTCCTTTTGTATATATTGCAGCGCTTTTATAAGATATGAAGGATCTCTTGGAACCCCAAACTTTTCCCCCATAGTTTAACCCCCTTTCAGAATTCCCTATGTTCTATTA
>JAGHBG010000102.1 GCA_021161105.1 Thermotogaceae bacterium
ATCCAATTTTATATTTTACCCGGGATTGTATGGAAAAGTGATTTATAATGAAAACGGAGAAATTACTGGATTTGACGGCGCAAATCTTATCTTAGTTGAAGCAAACCTTCATTTCAAAGAACCTTTGAAACCAAACCAGTTGAATGTTTACACATTTGATGGAAGGGTTCTCTTTATTATCCCATTTTTCGGCATTGGTGCTGATTATGTACTTATGCCAACGGATAATATCCTCATCTGGGCAGGGGGAACATTAACGTATTATTTCTTACCTTCACCACACTTATCATTTTCCATTTTATTCTAATTGAAGGTAAAAGCTTAAGTTCAATTCTTCCAAGACCCGCCACATGGCGGGTTTTTATTTTTCTATAAAAGCACCCAATCTTTAAAAGATACTATAATAGGATAAAATAAGCATGAGGTGATTTCAATGAAAAAATTAACGCTGCTGTTTGCTTTGCTGCTAACATACATTATTGGATTGTCCCAGGGAATTATTTTTAAAGTATATATAAATGTAACCGTTGGAACAGGAGCAGAAGACTTCCACAGCAATGTATGGAAAAAGCTAATGGAAGAAAAGCCTGATTATGTTGAATTTACAACAGTACCATCTTCTGATGATACATTTTCCTATGATCTTGTTCTGCTCAATTTTCCAGACGAGTTTGAGGCTATATGGAAAGAAGGAACAAGTACCATAGCAGATTTAAAATACAAAAAAGACTCCCTTCTACCTTTTAAATACTATATTCAAGATATAGTTGCTGTTCCCCTTGAGAGAGCTGCATTTAAAAAAGCTTCTATAGGAGACTTCGGAGATTATTTAAGGCTTACCTACCATTCTGGAGTTGACGAATATCCATCTTTTAGCAAAGATGGAAGGTATCTTCTTTTTATCAGCGACAGATACAAGGGAAACAGAGACATCTTTGTATTTGATTTCTTTGATGGTTCATTAAGACATATCAAGATGGACTCAAGTGAGTATTTTCCACGTCTTTCCCCTGACGGCAATTTGATAGTCTTTCAAAGCAGTCTCCATGGAAACTGGGGAGTATATACGGTACCCTTCGACGGTAACACTCGCGCAATAAGAAAAATAGATGGAGGAACACAGGCTGCCTACATGCCAAGATGGGTAGATGATGAAAATCTAGTTTACATAATGGATAGAAAAGACAAAAAGGGTAATAAACTATGTATAAAAAATATAAAAACAAAAGAAAAAAAGGAATTTGACCTCCCCTTTGATTATGTTTTTTCTCCATATCCAACACCTGACGGTAGTTTTCTGGTAACTGCATTAAAAGAAGCAGATTTTGGAATATATAAAATTTCGCCTGAAGGTACTATTACAACCATTGAAAACACCAGATACAACGAACATGATCCAATTCTATCGCCCGATGGAAGTGTTCTACTTTTCACATCAAATAGAGATGGTGTATATAGAGTATGGGCAAAAGATTTGGAAAAAGGAGATGAATGGGTTGTATCCGGATTTACTGATCACGATACGTTTTACCCTTCTTTCCACCCTTCAGGCAGGATAATCGCAGTTGCTGTATACAAAACAGGCTGGGAGCCTGATATCTGGCTGGTGAGGTTCAGCAATGAGTGATGTATTAAAAAAAGTAGAGAACTTTATTAAGGAGAAAGAATTGATCCATTCGGGAGAAAAGGTGATACTTGCAATATCGGGTGGAATGGATTCTATGGTAATGCTCCACATGTTAAAAATACTCTCGAAAAAAATATGCTTTGATATTCATGTTGCCCATCTTGACCATGGCATAAGAAAAAATTCCGAAAGAGATGCAAATTTTGTAAAAAGAATATGTAAGGAATGGAATCTAAAATGTACAATAGAAAGAAGGAATGTAAACAGAAAAAAAGGTGAATCTCTTGAAGAAGCTGCAAGAAAAGTGCGCTACAGCTATTTAAGAGAAGTAAAAAGTAAAGTAGACGCAAAGAAAATAGCAACCGCTCATCATATGCTCGATCTTGCGGAAACCATAACATATAGGATTTTGAGAGGCGTTGGACCTTTAAGTATATATTCAATAAGAGCAAAAGAAGGAGATCTAATAAGGCCCCTACTAATCTTGAAAAGAGAAGAAATTGAAAAGTATGCAAAAGAACACGGAATCCCATTTGTACAGGATGAAACAAACTTTGATTTGACAATAAGAAGAAATTATATACGTCACAGAATAATCCCCATAATGAGAACAATCAATCCCTCCTTGGAGGAATCTTTTTATAGATTATCCGAGATGTCATCTATGCTCAAAAATTTCATTGACAAAGAAATCGAACAGGAAGTTAATAAATACGTCAGAAAATTGAAAAAAGGTTTTGAATTTCCAGTACCTGAAGATCCCTTTATTTTCTCCGAAATGATAAAAAGGATATTCGAGAATCTGACCGGCAAATCGCCAGAGTGGCAAATGATAAAAAGAGTTATCAGTGATCAAAAGAAGAAAAAATCTTTTAAAGTAAATTTTTATGGGAATTTAGGAGTCTGGAAATCTTATGACAAAGTCTTTGTTGGTGATTTGACAACAGAATATTTAGAATATAACCTTGAACAGGGTAAATATGAATTTGATGACTTCTTAATTACCGTTAAAAGGGATAAAATACATGGGAGTGTTGGTATAAGATATGTTAAAGGTATGGTTATAAGAAACAGGCAAAAAGGGGACAAAACTGATAAAATAAAGCTTAAGGACCTTTTGATAAATAAAAAAGTACCGGCATATTTTAGAGATGAAATACCTCTAATTGCTATTGGAAAAAAAGTTGTTTATGTGGCAAGCTTATGGGTGGATAAAAAATACATGGGAAAAGATTTTTATGTAAAAGTTGAAAACAGTCCGCTTTAGCTGAAAGGAGGCAGTGTAGTTTGAACAGAATAAACATACCAAACATTATATTTTTAGTTCTCATGATACTGTCATTGTTCTGGCTCGCAAGACTCATGTACACCGAAACTCCCACGGTAGCAAAAGTTGATTACACAAAATTTCTTTCCTATGTGGAAGCAAATAAAATTTCCCATATTACCATAAGAGATGACGGTACTGTGAGATTTACTTTGAAAACAGATCCAAGAGTTTACGAAATGTATGCCCCATGGGCTGCTAAGAATGAAGAGCTTATAAAGAAACTTGCTGATCAAGGAGTTAAAATCGAAGGAGAAAAAGGAATGGAAAGTTCTTTCTGGATCAACATATTAGGAACTTTGATCCCTACTTTTTTGATTATACTCGTCTGGATATTTTTAATGAGATCAATAACCGGCCGTGGAAATAGCGCTATGATGTTTACAAAAAGCAAAGCAAGAATGGTAAAACCTGGAATGAAACGAGTTACATTTAAAGATGTTGCAGGTGTTGATGAAGCGGTTGAAGAGCTGCAGGAAGTTGTCGATTTCCTGAAGGATCCATCAAAGTACAACAAAATAGGCGCAAGAATGCCAAAAGGAATTCTGCTTGTAGGACCTCCTGGTACAGGAAAAACTTTGCTCGCACGAGCCGTAGCAGGCGAAGCCAACGTGCCATTCTTCCACATCTCAGGTTCTGATTTTGTTGAGCTTTTCGTTGGTGTAGGTGCCGCAAGGGTTAGAGATCTCTTCAACCAGGCAAAAGCTAACGCACCGTGTATAGTGTTTATAGACGAAATAGACGCTGTTGGAAGACACAGAGGAGCAGGACTTGGTGGAGGTCACGATGAAAGAGAACAAACCTTGAACCAGCTCCTTGTAGAAATGGATGGCTTTGATGTTAAAGAGGGGATAATTATTATGGCTGCTACCAACAGACCTGATATATTAGACCCCGCACTCTTGAGACCAGGAAGATTTGATAAAAAAGTAGTGGTTGATCCGCCTGATATAAAAGGTAGAGAAGAGATATTAAAGATTCACATGAGAGGAAAACCTATTGACGAAGACGTTGATGTAAAGATACTGGCAAAAAGAACCACAGGTTTTGTAGGTGCTGATCTTGAAAATCTCGTTAACGAAGCCGCACTTCTGGCTGCAAGGGATGGAAGGGAAAAGGTAAGTATGAAAGATTTCGAAGAAGCCATAGATAGGGTCATAGCAGGACCTGCAAGAAAGAGCAGGGTTATAAGCCAGAGAGAGAAAAGGATCATAGCCTACCATGAAGTCGGACATGCGGTGGTTTCTACAGCCCTTCCAAATGCTGATCCAGTGCACAGGATATCAATTGTCCCCAGAGGGTATAAAGCTCTTGGTTACACCTTGCAACTTCCACATGAAGACAAGTACCTTGTATCACGCCAGGAAATGCTCGATAGAATCACATCTCTTCTTGGTGGAAGGGCAGCAGAAGAGATAGTTTTTGGTGATATAACAACTGGCGCTGCCAATGATATAGAAAGGGCAACTGAGATGGCAAGAACAATGGTATGTGAACTTGGAATGAGCGAAAGTCTGGGACCACTTGCATGGGGAAAAACAGAAAGAGAAGTTTTCCTTGGAAAAGATCTTGCAAGGATGAGAAACTTCTCTGAAGAAGTCGCAAGCAAAATAGATGAGGAAGTGAAAAAAATAGTCACAGAATGCTATGATAGAGCAAAACAAATCCTAATCGATCACAGGGAGCAGATGGATGTTATTGTTGAAAGACTTCTTGAAAAGGAAACCATCGAAGGTGATGAGCTCAGAGAACTTTTAAGAAAAGAACTCAAAGAGGAGGTAGAAAAATATGAACAGAATTGAAAGGGTATTTGAAGTTACTTTGCATGATCCTGAAACCTGGGATGAAGATATAGAGCTTCAAGATTTAAGAATAGTATCTCCTGCTGCACTCCTTGATGTGATTTTAAAGCTTTCATACAAAGTCATAGATGTTCCACCTGATAACACCAGCGTCGCAGTTTCGATTAACTCAAGGTATATTTCCCCTGTTGTAGCTGGTCAAACTGTTAAAGTCAGACTTTTTGTCGTAAACAGGTCAGAAAGAAATACCCTTATAAAAACTGAGATAACCGATGAAGATGGAGAAAAATGTTTCGAAGGAGAAATTGTAAGAAGAACCGTACCTAAGAACCTGATCAGGAGGTTGGCGGTTGAGAAGACCGCGAAGGTCTGAGGATTACAGGGAATACAAAATAGTAAAAAAATTTTCTGATTCTGAAATAAGATTTACAGAAACGAGTGGTTTAGATATTGCTTTCATATTTCCTAATTCTTACAGTGTTGCTGTGTCTTCGCTGGCTTTCTCATGGGTTAGGGATCTTCTCAACAGTCAAGGATTGAGTGTAGAGAGGTTCTTTTATGATAAAAGCTTTAAAAAGTTTTACTCTCTTGAGTCTCTTCGCCCTCTCGACGAATATAATGTATGGTTGTTTTCACTCCAGTTTGAGACAGACATTCTGAATATAGCGAGAATCCTTAAAATAAAGGGAATACCTGTGTTTGCTAAGGACAGAAATTCCAATCATCCGAAAGTAATAATCGGTGGGCCTGTAACATATTTCAACTACAAAGCACCTTTGCAAATAGCCGATTATGTCTACAGAGGAGATCTTGAGGCATATACAGGAGATTTTTCTCGATTTTTGAAAGGTGAGGATGTAAAAATTTCGGCTCTGTGTTCACAAGAAAAAAAAGAATGTAATCTGGCTAAAGTAAAGGATTTGAATCTGACGCCTCCTGTTGGGAGTATAATAAGCCCTTATGGAGAATTCAAAAACAAGCTCCTTATAGAAATTGGCAGAGGCTGCATAAGAAGATGTGCCTTTTGCATGACTGGATACATTCAGAAACCTGCAAGGTTTTTAAAACCAGATGTCTTAAAGAAGATATTGTCAAAAATTCCCAAAGATATTTCACTTGGAATAATAAGTGCAACTATCACAGATTATCCCTGGCAGGATGAGCTAATAAATATACTGCAAGACCGAAAAGTTTCTTTCTCTTCAATGAGAATGGATGGAATAACAGAAGAGCATTTAAAACTTCTTATAAAGAGTGGTCAAAGAAGTTTTACAGTAGCTCCAGAAGGAGGTTCTCAAAAGATACGGGACATTCTCCAAAAAGACATAACTGACGAGCACATTGAAAGAGCTCTACAACTTGGCATCAAAGTCGGAATTAAAAAAATAAAAATGTACTTTATATATGGCATAGAAGAAGAAACCGAGAGAGACCTTGAAGATATTGTCAAGCTCTCCTCAAAAGCAAAAAAAATTGGATATGAAGTAAAAGTTAGCTTGAATCCTTTAATACCAAAACCAGGAACTCCTTTTGAAGGAAGAAAAATGGAAGATGTAAAAATCCTGAGGGAAAAGGAGAAATTTTTAAAATACCTCTTGAAAAATCATGGAATTGACTTCCACTTTGAAAGCATAAAGAAAAGTATTCTTCAGTACAAGATAGCAAATGCCAGTGAAGATGATATTGTAGAAATCATAAATAAAATGATATCTTCATAGGATTCATGGTAATAAAATAACGAACAAAAAGGTAGTGTACAATAAATGCTGTAAAAAAGAAAAAAGCCCTGTATCCCTTAAAATAAGAATGAGAAAACACCACAAAAAAGAGGGATACAGGGCCATGAAAAAAGAACTAAACACCCCTGGAGAGATTATACTCCAATTTCTCCAGAATAATGAAGAATGCAAGTTATTACAAAGTTAGAGATGAAAAAGCAGGCAGGTACAGGACAAAAGCGCTGCTTATAGTAGCAGGGATAAGGGAAGATGGATACAGAGAGATACTTGGGATAAAACTTGCGGAAAATGAAGGAGAAGCTTTTTGGGCAGAGCTATTTGAAGAATTAAAGGAGCGAGGGCTTAGAGGGGTAAAATTAGTCATCTCAGATGGGCACAAAGGGATAAAATCAGCTGCAGAGAAGCATTCCTTTATAAGACATTGAGATAGGATAAAAACAACTGATATGCTGGAAAGAGTGAACAGGGA
>JAGHBG010000211.1 GCA_021161105.1 Thermotogaceae bacterium
ATACTTGTTTCAGTAAAAGCGGCAATTGAGCAGTTTGAAAGGATTAAGGAAACAAGCAACACACCTGAGATAAACATCACCTTTTTCACAATATCCCCACCTTACAAAATAAAAATAACAATGCCCGTATCATAAACTCAGTAAATAACCATTTTCTTCAAATATTTTTATTGATAGCATGAATGCTGTTGCCTCGAATCTCGGTCACCAACTCTCGAATTATTGAATACTTGCCTTTTCAGGACATAGCTATCTGTCTCTATTTTACACAGAAAAGAAAGAATTTTGAAAGTTTTGCTGCACCATTGTGAATATGTTAGTATTAGATTGAACAATAGGCTATTCAACAAACCAGTGAGTTTTTTGTGATTGGGGGACAACAGTTGGCAACGCTGATCACCAATAAAAAAATCTCTTTTCAAAGTTAATAGTAAGCTTGTATTGGATAAAAAGAGGGAGGGACAGCTTTGTGATAGTAACGCTACCCTTCAGAAACGAAAAGCTCTTCTCGAATCACTTTCTCGAACATAGGATAAACGAGCTAAAAGAATGGGAACAAGAAATCTCAGAACATTTCGAAAAGATAAATGCTCTTTATTTAGAAAAGAAAGAACTTCTTCCCTTTCTCAATGAGAGTCAGCTGGAGGAAGAGTTTATAAGGAAAGTGATCGAAATTCTTGGCTGGGAATACCTGCCACAGGGAACAACGAAGATTCAAGGTGGTAGAAAGATACCGGATCATGCGCTTTATATAAGTTCAGATCTAAAGATACTCGGGATAAAAGTACAGAAAGAATCCGCACTCGGAGCTTTTGACCACGCTCACGCCATAGAGGAGTCGAAGGAATGGAACGTCGATTTAGACAAAAAAGGAAAAGAAGACACTCCTCATTTCCAGATGATTAATTATCTCACGTGGCTGAAACCTCGCTATGGTATACTGACCAACGGAAGAATCTGGAGACTGTACATAAAAGGAGAAAACGCTGGAGAAAGGACTTTTTACGAAGTCAATCTTCCTGAATTGCTGGAAGATCAGGAGACTTTCAAATATTTTTATCACTTCTTCGCGAAAGCCTCCTTTAGCTCTGTTGCAGGCGAAAAATCCTTTATCGAAAAAGTGCTCACCCAGAGCGAGGGGTTTTCAAGGGAACTGGAAGAAGACCTCAAGGCGATAATATACGATCGATGTATAGAAGATATAGGGAAAGTGATATATAGTTCTGCAATCGATAACAAGATCGAATTCTCTCCATCTATCATCTATCGCACCACTCTTCTTCTACTCCACAGGCTCCTGTTTATTGCCTATGCAGAATCGAAAAAGCTGCTCCCACTTCAGGAAGGAAGCAGGTACTACCATTACAGCTTGAGAAAGGTCCTCAATGAGATCTCTTCCGGTGTCTATGCTCCGTTAGGAAACGCATCCCTTATACACCACCATCTGACCACGCTTTTCAAACTCATAGATAAAGGCTCGGCAGTAACGGGTATTCCACCGTACAACGGTGGCCTTTTTTCGGAGGATATTAACGAGTACGATAGTTTTAAAGAAGCGAAAGACCTCCTCAAAAAGATAGCGATAAATGATCGTGCTTTCTCAAAAATACTGGAAAACCTTATGCTCTTCACGGAAAATGGTCAGAAACATATAAGGGATTACTCATCCCTTGACGTAAAAAGACTGGGAACAATTTACGAAGGGCTAATGGAATACACCTTCAAAGTAGCCGACAACACTCTTTTGCTTGTAAAAGATAAAAAGACAAAAGAAGAGTGGTACATCGATCCAGAAGAGCTCAACGATGGGCTTGATGTCCTCAGAAAGATAGAAAAGGGAGAGCTGTACCTTGTAAAGCACAACAACTTGAGAAAGTCCAGCGGATCTTATTACACCCCGGATGAATTTGTCGATTTCATGGTCAAAGACGCTATTGACGAATTCTTCGAAAAGAAGGAAAAAGAATTCATCAAACAGCACGAGGAAATGGAGAACCTTCAGGAAAAGCTCGACAAAGAAGTTCTTGATGAAGTGCTGAAAAAGGAAGCCGAAAGACTTCTAGACCTCAAAATTCTCGATGCTGCCATGGGAAGCGGGCATTTCCTCGTAAGCGCCCTTAGATACCTCACAGAAAAGATAATCTCTCTGGGAGGTCGTTTTCCAGATAACGGGATATATAAAAAACTCGAAGAAATGAGGCACCTCCTGAAAGAACACAGCATCATGGATTCAGATCCAGACGACGCTTCACTTCTCAAAAGGCTCATCGCTAAAAACTGTCTCTTTGGCGTTGACATCAACCCGATGGCGGTAGAACTCGCTAAACTCTCCCTATGGCTTGAAACAGCTATCCCCGGTGTCCCCCTCTCCTTTTTATCTCACCACCTCAGATGTGGAAACTCCATCGTCGGGCACGATCTCGACGAGCTCCTTTCTGAATTGAAGGAAAAGGCAAAATCCGTGATGTTTGTAAACGCTATCGAAAACAAGATAGACGAGATCATACACAACCTTGAAAAGATCGAATCATTAGAGGATATAACGTTATCACAGGCAAAAATCTCCCAGCACACATACATAGCCGTTGCTCGAACTATCGAACCGGTTAGATTTCTCCTCGATCTGAAAACGGCGCTAAAATATCCCGGCTGGAAAGAAAAACTTAAAAAATGGGACTTCTTCAGAATGGGTAACTACAATGAACTCGATAGAATCCTTCTAAACGGTGTCGAAGCAGCGAGTGATGAACTCAAGAAAAATCTAAAAGAATTTCGCGAAAAGTTGAATCCTTTTCATTGGAAGCTGGAGTTTCCTGAAATCAGAAAACGCGGCGGTTTCGATATAGCAATCGGAAATCCACCATGGGACAAGGTAAAACCAGAAGATGAGATGTTTTTTTCCCAATTTGATCCAAAATACAGAAGGCTTAACGACAAGGAAAAAAGGTCGCTTCAAGAAAAGTTCCTCTCCAGAAAAGAGATAAAAGCACTGTGGGAAAAGAACAAAAGGGGAATAACAGATTTTGCAAAATATCTAAAAGCTAACTACAAATTCTATGCAGATAAGGGAGATATAAATCTCTTTAGGGTATTCACAGAGAAAAACCTTGAACTTCTCAGGCGCGGAGGAATATTGAGCTACCTCGTTCAAGGCGGGATTTATCAGGAAGAGGGTTCAGATTCATTGAGAGAAGCTCTTATAAATGAATACCATTTAAGATACATACTTGGTTTTGAAAACAGAGATGAAAAAGGCAAAAAATTCTTTCCTGATGTAGATTCAAGAATGAAATTTGCAATTATTTCTGTTATCAATAATCAAATTAAAACCGAAAAAGTAAAAACCTTCTTCCTTTGTAATGATAAATCATCCCTCAATAAT
>JAGHBG010000060.1 GCA_021161105.1 Thermotogaceae bacterium
CTTCTTAATCGTGAATTGATCTATAACCTCGGGTTCTATAAGCTCATAACCATCTTCTTTCTCTTTATCAGTTTGTCTGGCTACGGCAACAACTTTTACAGTTGCTTCGTCACCGTTTACATCAACAACGACAAAGTGATGAAGTGCTGTTGCTACCTTTTTGGTTCCTGAAAGCGGGTTTTCCCTGACATGCTCATAAAGTGGAGCTCCTCCCCCGCCAGTTGTTATATAAACAATTCCATCTTTGTAGAGTCTTTCATAAAAGTGATAGTGACTGTTAAATATAATGTCCACACCGTATCTCTCAAATATCGGCTCCCAGTATTTTGCTGTTGGGCTCTCCGGTTCTTCACCATATTCTGTACAATTCGTTCTGAACGGTTCATGGAAGAACACAAATTTGAATTTGGCATCTTTGTGTTTTTCAAGGTCTTTCTCAAGCCACTTCGTTTCCTCCATAAACAGTTCAAAATCTTTCTGCATAAGAAGTGTATCAGCGTTAAGGACTATGAAATGTGCGTCTCCGTAGTCAAAGGAGTACCATGCATTGTTCAGCCTGAAATTAAATGCCTGGTAAAAATATACTGAATTGTATTCATGATTACCGTGATCTACAAAAAATGGATGGTCGGCAGCAAGGTTCTTTATAGCCCAGAAGAAACCGTTCCAATCATCTATTATTCTTCCGTCCATAACAAGGTCTCCAACATGTAGCACAAAGTCTGGATTATATTTGTCTATTGCATCAGCCATAATTTTATGTCTCTTATTGTATGTTCTTGTGTCGCCGTATACTACAAACCTGAATTTACTCTCATCAGAGAATGTCTTAAATGTATGTGGCTCACTTTCTATTCCCATTGTTTTCTCACTTCCAAGAACGACTTTATAGGTGTAAGTGGTTCCTGGCTTGAGTCCTGTCACTTTTACATGATGGAGTTTTGCTACCTTTCCATCGGCGAATCCTCCAACGCCATCCACAACAACCTTCCCGCTGGATGGCACTAAAGTTCTAAAGCTTATCTCAACAAAATCTTTTCCTGCATTGTTTATGTATGGACTCCACACAAACTTGTTCTGGTCAGCATACTTTGCAACAAGAGCTGGTGCAAAGATAGCTCCTTCACCATTGGCTTCAACTTCGACATCGGACACTGTCTCCATACCCTCGACATTAACCACTACTTTGTACTCACCGTTGAGGAGCGGAACCTCATACATTCCTGCTGCATTAGTGTAGGCAACGGAATAAACTGTACCTATTTCATCAATAACTTCTATCCTTGTGTTGGCAAGGGTGTTACCCCTGTCATCGTAAGCGTAACCTCTAAGAAGAGTGTAGTCGATCCCCCTCATATCAAGAATTTCTTTCTGGATTGTTGCAAGATCTCTTGCAACAAAAAAGAGCCTTTCATAAGTTACAGATTCGCCATTTTTAAGCGTTACTGTCTTTATTTCAGGGTCTGCAAAGATATAGGATATATGGATTTTTCTCATCTTTCCTGTTTGTGAATCAAGTTCCGTTGTGGAAAATCCATAAGCAAGGCCATCGCCTTGCGCCCCAAGCAATAAAGAATCAAACCTGTTGAGATTAAACCCCATTCCCCATAAAAATGTTCTTGCATACCCAAAATACGCAGCATCTCCAAGGATTATATTTTCTATGTCCTTTCCGCTGTTGTTCACAAGTTGCGTGACCACCTTGAGGTAGTTAACACCCGGATCAAGGATATACCAGGATGTTACCCTTACACCATCGATATGAGAATGATGACCTTCTACCTTTATAATAGCTGCTTTTCCATCCCGTCCATCATTAACTATTTCAATTTTCTCGGCTATGAGTTGCTTTGGCCATCCAAAGTAAGTGTGAAATTCATCCAAAAGGTCGTAACGGGTACCTGTAGGGGCTGCATCGAGCACATTTCCCCCAGATCTCATGTAGCCATGATAGTTATCTTTATCGCCTATTATAAAGCTTACAATGTTGTTTTTCATCAGATAATCCCCAACTTTCCCATCAGCAGCCGGACCACCTATAAGCTCCTCTGCACTGGTTATCTTCTTTGCAACAACCCCGGCCAGAGACAAAACCACAAGCGAAAGGACAAGCAACAATACCAAAAGTTTTCTCATAAAATCACCTCCTCCTGATTTTTTGTTTGTTTTTCATTCTACCATTCAAGGTATTCCAAATTTAAATTTTCCAACATAAATGGAATATGTTATTATTAACAAAACGGAGGTAAAGAAATATGCTTGTGCTTTCAAGGAAGACTGGAGAAAGCATATTGATAGGAAATAATATAGAGATAAAGATATTAAAAATAGACGGCGGTGAGGTTAAAATAGGCGTAACCGCTCCTAAGAATATGAAAATCTATCGAAAAGAACTCTATGAAAAAATAATGAAAGAAAACATAGAAGCGTCAAAAATCGCTGTTGAAGATATAAAGGAGGTGCCCAAAATTGATAAAGGTAACGGAAGACCTGATAAAGCATCTTGAGGAATTAGCAAAAGTGGGAACTTCTGAAGAGGAAAGAAAAAAATTAGCAGAAAGCATCCAGGAAATACTTGATTACATGAAGCTCTTAGATGAGGTTGACGTTTCTAATGTGGAGATTATGTATACTCCCATTGAGAATTCCGCCCCTCTAAGAAAAGACGAGGTGAGAAGATTCCCACCAAAAAAGATTATCGAAAATTTCCCGGAAAAAGAGAAAAATCAAGCAAAAGTTCCTCCCATTCTTGGATGAAAGGGAAACACTTCGAAGATTTAGCTGCTTCGTATTTAAGGAAAAAAGGCTATAAAATATTAAACAGAAACTTCAAATGCAGATTTGGAGAAGTGGATATAATTGCTTACAAAAAAGGAGTGCTTGTAATGGTAGAAGTAAAGGGCGGGAAGGGCGAACCAAGATACAGGGTAGACGAGAAGAAATTGAAAAAAATTGAACTCGCCGCTAACAGTTTTTTGAAATCCACTGAAGTCAAATACAAAGAACTACGAACAGATGTGATTGAAATTACAGCGAACGGAATCGTTCACATAAAGGGGGTTAGTTTATGAAGGTCGTAGCAGTCAATAAAAAAGCCAAAACAGATTATGAGATGCTGGAGACTTTTGAAGCAGGAATTGTACTTAAGGGCACTGAAGTGAAATCATTGCGGGAAGGGCGAGTGTCGTTCAAAGATGCTTACTGCAAGATAAAAGATGGAGAATTATGGCTTTTAAACCTTCATATAGCCCCCTATGATCATGCTTCTAAAGTCTTTAACCATGATCCGGAAAGACCAAGAAAGCTTCTTTTGCATAAGAGAGAGATTAAAAGGCTAATAGGAAAACTCCAGGAAAGAGGACTTACGCTAATTCCAACGAAAATATACTTCAATAACAGAGGCTTTGCCAAGGTTGAGATTGCCCTTGCAAGGGGAAGGAGAAAATACGATAAGAGAGAAGTAATAAAAAAGAGAGAGATGGAAAGGCGCATGAAAGAGTACATGAAATATAATCGGTAGTTATTAAAATGAGAAGAAACCCTGGAGGTGCAGCGGTGAGAGGATATATAAAGCTCTGGAAAACACCTCTAATTTTCTCAATTGTTTTGGCTGTTATAACAACGACAGTTAGTATATGGGTATCCATAAAAAGTATGGAGAAGGATATGGCTATGCAGGTTTCTGCCTTCAACACTTTAAATGAAACAATCCACATCACTTATCAAGAAATTGCAACAGTAGTAAAAAAAGATAGAATAGAAGAATCTAAAAAGGTTTCTATATTGATAGAAAAATCTCTTGATTATATAGATATGATTATAAACGATCAGGAGAAAGTAGAA
>JAGHBG010000020.1 GCA_021161105.1 Thermotogaceae bacterium
CATAAAATACTACTCTATAACCGGCGGTGTTCCGAAATATATAGAGATGGTTGATTTATCAAAAGATATATACAAAATGATAGAAGAAGACATTCTTGATAAAAACAGCTTTCTTTTCGAAGAACCATTCTTCCTCCTGGAAAACGAACTTAAAGAAACAGGAAACTACTTTTCAATACTGAAAACAATAGCTCTTGGAAATAGAAAATTGTCCTCAATAGCCGCAAGATCCGGAATAAAGCAACAATCTTTATCTTACTATCTAAAAGTTTTATCCGATATGGAAATAGTAAAAAGAGAAGTCCCTGCTACAGAAAAAAATCCGCAGAAAAGTAAGAGAGGACTCTACTTCATAAAAGATCACTTTCTTGATTTTTGGTTTAAGTTTGTTTATCCAAATCTCAGCTTTCTTGAAATAGGAGAAAAAGATTATGTGGTGGAAGAAGTCAAAAAACACTTTGAAGAAAAACATGTCAGCTTTGTATACGAGGATATTTGCATAGAGAAAACAAAAGAATATAACTCAAAGGAAGTATTCCCCGTAAAATTCCAGAAAATAGGCAGGTGGTGGGACAGGCATGAAGAGATAGACATCGTAGGAGTTCATGATGGAAAAGCAAAACTCTTTGGAGAATGTAAATATACAAAAAAACCTGTTGGCTTTGAGATTTACTACTCACTCGTTGAAAAGAGTAAAAAAGTATCTGATGCAAAAGAAAAATATTACATCTTATTCTCAAAAAGTGGCTTTGAAAAATCCTTTATCAGTTTCGCCAAATCAAAGGGAAATGTTTATTTAATTGAGGGACTTTCAAAGCTATAAGGAATGAGCTTTTATATGAGATTTGCAGCCAAAACTACTCTTATCATTTTTTTGGTATAACTTATACGCTGCCACATCAGCAAAATCCTTCAACATAATATTATTCACTCTATAAAAAGCATCCTGTTAATCAAAAACAAATTGCCACTCTATCACCCAATGAATTGAGTTGTAAAACTAACATTCACTGAACAAGGTTATAATTTGAAAAAATTGCGCATACTGAAGTAAAATATTCTGTGAAAAGTTTCTTATTTCTTAATCTTAATTCCGTGAGTTTTATATGTTTGTGAAATCTTGGATAAAAATAGACGGCATTGATCTTCTGATACATCTGACAAATATCAAAACAAACCGGGGTGAAAAGACATGAGCGAGAAGGACATAAATTTTGAGGATAAACTATGGAAAGCTGCAGACAAGCTTAGAAAGAAGGTTGAAGTTCACGAATATAAATATGTAGTTCTGGGGTTGATCTTTTTAAGATACATCTCCTATGCATTTGAAGAAAGACAAAAAGAACTGGAAAATGAAGTTAAGGAATTTTCAGATGAAATTGGATCCTACTTTATGGAAGACAGAGATGTATATGTTGAAGACGGGATTTTGTATGTACCTGAAAAAGCCAGATGGGATTACATAAAGAAGAATGCAAATCAACCAAATATTGGAGAAATTCTGGACAACGCCATAGAAATCCTTGAAAACGAATATCCGAAACAATTAAAGGATGTCATTCCAAAGATATACACAAAAATCAATTTAAGTCCCGATGATCTTGCATACCTCATAAATGTTTTCTCCACAATTGACTTTGGCGATGGGCACAAAGGAAAAGATATATTCGGAAGAATATATGAATATTTCCTTGGAAAGTTCACTGAAGCTGAGGGGAAGAAAGGTGGAGAATTCTACACACCCAGGAGTTTAACCAGATTGATCGTAGAAGTATTAGATGTTAAAGAAGGAAGAATTTTTGACCCTGCATGCGGAAGTGGAGGTTTCTTCGTTTCTGCCCTTGAGAAGCTGGAAAAAGAAGGTGAAGAAAAGGCCCTCCTTTCAATATATGGTCAGGAATCAAAGGAATTTGTCTGGAAAATAGCAAAGATGAACCTTGCCATCAGAGGAGCAGAAGGAGATATCAAAATAGGAGACTCCTACCATGAAGACAAATTTCCTGATCTAAGAGCGGAATATGTAGTTTCAAACCCACCGTTCAATGATAGTGAGTGGGGTGCAAACAGAGTTAAAGAAAACGATCCAAGATTCAAATACGGCATTCCACCAGACAACAACGGAAACTACGCATGGATTCAACATTACATATATCACCTGGCGCCAAATGGAAAAGCTGGTTTTGTTATGGCAAATGGTGCTTTGTCCAGCGGCGGGGTCGAGGGAGAGATCAGGAAAAAGATAATCGAAGATGACCTTGTATATGGCATCATCGCCACACCTGAGAAACTGTTTTACACAGTATCGCTACCTGTATCTCTATGGTTTCTTAGGAAATCCAAACCAGATCATATGAAAGGAAAGGTTCTGTTTATCTACGCAAAGAAGATGTACAAACCAATTTCAAGAAGACAGAATGTTTTCACTGAGGAACACATAGCAAAGATGGTGGAAAAATTCAGATTGTTTGAAGCAGGAGAGCCAGAAGAGAAGATAAACGAACTGGGATTTGCAAAGGTGGCAACAATTGAAGAAATCAGAAAGAACGGTTATGTCCTCACACCTGGTAGATATGTTGGGATAAAAATTGAAGATGACGGTATTCCTTTTGAAAAGAAAATGGAAGAGTACTCCTATCAGCTTCAACAGCTATTAAGAGAAGAAAAAGAGCTAACGGAAAAAGTGCGTGAAGTCTTTAAAGCATTAGGATGGGAGGTTTAGCATTTGGAAGCCATAGACAGAGAGTACAAAGAGACCTTTGGAGATTCAGCGTTAAGAGCAATATGTGCCATGGCCAACACCAGAGGTGGAGAGGTAATAGTCGGTATAACTGATAATGGAGAAGTAAAGGGTATTGAGATAGACAATAAAGAATTGGAAAGGATCACTCAGAAAATAACGGGCAAATTGGGACTGCATCCAAACATAGAGGTAAAAGAGAAAAATAGGAAGAAGATCCTTGTAATCACTGTCAAAAAATCAGATAGGCCTATATCTTTCAATGGGAAGTACTATGAGAGAGTTGGTAATACAACAAGAGAGATGGAACCTGAGAGGTTGAGGGAATTTTTCTTGAAAAAAGAAAATTGGGATTCTCTCGTAAACGAAGAAGCAACCTTCGAGGAAATAGACAGAGAAACTGTGAAGATGTTTATAAGAATGGCAAATGCAAAGGGAAGGCTCACAGTATTCGATGAAAATACAAGTGCAGAAACTTTATTCGAGCATTTAAAATTATCAATCAAAGGCAGACTAACGAATGCAGCGATAATTTTATTTGGAAAAGACCCTCAAAAATACTTTTTAAACGCCATGCTTCGTGTGATAAGACTCAAAGATGAAATAACTCCAGTCGGAGATAGATTGATAGGCGGTAATCTTTTCAAACAAGCTGTTGAGGGGGAGGAAGCAATAAAAAACTTTCTTGGAGTAAGGTATGAAATTAAAGGACTTGCAAGGGAAGAGATATGGGATTATCCGCTGCCAGCGATAAGAGAAGCACTGATAAATGCACTGATACACAGAGATTACTTCAAATGGAATGTTCAGACTCAGATTAAAATCTTCGATGATTATATATGGTTTTATAACACTGGTGGGTTGCCAGAGGGTATAACCATCAAGCAGTTAAAAGAGCCTCATCTATCTGTTCCTAGGAACCCTTTGATAGTGCATATTTTTTTACCTTGCTGGTTTCATAGAAGAAATGGGCTCTGGAACAGGCAGAATAATAGACAATATGAAATCAGCAGGACTCCCTGAACCAGAATTCAAAGAAGAAATGGGAGGATTTTCTGTTTATCTCAGGAAAGACATATACACCGAAGAGTACCTTAGAAAACTCAATTTGAATGAGAGGCAAATAAAAGCTGTGATGTATGTGAAAGAGAAAGGGAAGATAACAAATAGGGAATATCAGGAATTGACAGGGATATCTCGACAAATGGCTACAATAGATTTAAGACAACTTGTAGAGAAGGGAATATTCACAAAAATAGGAAAAGCTGGTGCAGGGATTGCCTATCGATTGACTAAATTGACTAATGATTGACCAATAATTGACTAATGGAGAATTTTAAAGGTTGATGTAATCACTAAACAATATTCTGACGGAAATTCGATTAAAAAGCGCAAAGCTCCATAAACAAAGAAAAATAAATTGGGGTGTAAATTATGCTTAGATTCAAATGGGGAACTGAATTTAAGAAAACTGATAGTAAAAATGTCTCTAATAAAAATCGCTACTTCTAAATTGC
>JAGHBG010000154.1 GCA_021161105.1 Thermotogaceae bacterium
AAAGCCGTTGAAGATTTCTTAGAAAGCAAGGATGCTACTTTGGAATCTTTCCAGACACAATTTACTTGACACAACCTAGTGTTATGTCAACTGATAGCCTATGATTTGATTTTTTATCATAATCGATATTGTGTGAAATTGGTAATGATATATAATTCTCAGAGGGTAGAGGCATTAGAAAAAATAGACGGGGTGAGAAAAAACTGATGTAAGCCACCTTTGGGTAGTAAAACTGGACGGTATGAGAACAGAAAAATCATTAACACATTACACCAATTTGTTGTGTTCCATCTCCATATAAGAAACTTTGATACACTCTCGATCCAATTTTACTGTTAACTGGTAGATATTTTCCTCGTTTATTTTTGAAGAATTTTTTCATTGTTATCACTTCAGTGTTTGTCGTAAAATGTATCTTTTACGACAACCATCGAAAATCCCAGTTTTAAAGATACTTTTTGATTTTCATAAGTTTTTTCAAACTATATTTGAGTCCTCCTTCTTTGTTTCGAACAAGCCAGAGAGCTTTTAAATCGTTGGCGAGGTTGTTGAGCTTTTCGGTGAATTCCTTCTTTTTTTCTTCGGATATTTTTTCAATATCACCTGCTTTTATATATTCAATAAGTATGTCAATAGATAGGGTTGCAAATTCCGCTCCATTTTTGATTTCTCTTTTGACAATATCAGCGTCTTCAAATTTTTCGATACTTTCAAGTTCGTTGAGAGCTTTTAAAATACTTTCCTTCGCTTTCTCAAGACTTTCAGTTTTTACTTCATATCTTTCTAAATACTTTTCAATATACTCAGGGTGGGTAAATACTCTTGCAAAAATAGTTGAATTCGGGATTAAAACTTTCGTTTTTTTGTAAGCGTTTCCAAGTTCTTTAAGTACTTCACCGATTTTTCCAGTGACATCTTTGAATACATGTAGCGAATACCTGCGTTCAAAGTCATTTTTATTAGCGTTGTCAGCGTTCCAGGAAAGATCAGCTGCGTACGCGAACCCGGGCACAGAAAACGGAAGATGCTGCCAGTGACCGTTGTCACCCCAATCCGTAACTAAAACACCCAGAGAACCGTATCTTTTCCCATTTAAAACGGAATTTTCGATATTTCCTTTCATGTTGTCGTATCTTCCAATGAAAGATAGCCATGAAGATGTTCCAGGACAGACATAAAACGGCACATGACTTTCAGCAAAAATTTTGCATTCCTTTTCATAGGGATGATCTTCTTCGTATCCCCATATCAGTGCGATAACATCTTTTGGAAGTTTCTCTACAAGTTCAGGATGATTTTTTATAATATCTCCCCAGAACATCATTGTTTTTCCGTACTTTTTAACAAGTTCGTATATTTCCAAGAGAAATTCGAAATATACTCTTCCTTCGCCTTTTTTATCACATTCTTCTTTGCTTTTTCCCTGGCACAGGTCAAATGTTTCATCGCATCCTACATTAAATTTTTTACTTTCAAAATGTGGTAGGAGTTGTTTGTAAAGATTATCCACAAAGTTAATGCTTTCAGGTACAACTGGCGAGAGTGAGAATGGTATACTCCACTTTTCTCCCCATGGTGTTGTGAACTCTGTGGTTTCTGCAAGGTGTTTGTATTTATCATGAATAAGCCATTTTGCCATATGTCCAAAGGAGTTTTGATTTGGAACTAATTCAACAAATCTTTCTTTTGCATATTCCTGAATTCTCATAATATCTTCCGGTGACAGGGGTGAATAATCTTTCCAGACTTCTTCTGCTCCTTCATATTTAAAGGTATGTTCTATATAGAATTGAAGTTGATTTATTTTCATTTCAGATAAGATATCAATTAATCGATAAATGGTTTCTAGCTTTGGAACTTTGTCTCTGCTTATGTCTATCATTACCCCTCTGTCTTTAAAATCCGGGTAATCTTCTATATAAAGGTATGGGATATTATTGCCGTATTCTTTTAGAAGTTGTTTGAATGTATTTACACCATAAAAAACAGCTCTTTTGGATGAACCATAAATGGATATTCCACCTTCATTTATTATTAATCGATATTCCTCATTATCTGAAAATAAATTTTCGTCTAGATAGAGTTTTATAGGAGAGTTTTTATCATTGTAAACACTCGTTTCATATGCAATTTCCAGCTTCTCAAGTTCTTCTTTTAATAGTTGAGAAATTTTGAATATGTCGACAGTTGATATGAAAACCTTCCCCTTTTTAGGAATAAGGTATTTATGATCCCGAAATTCCACTTTTCTTGGATATGGCAGGAGTTTCATTTATTATCCCTCCTTCTCATAATATCATACATTATTATTCCTGCACTAACAGCGACATTTAAAGAGTCTATATTTCTTTTCATTGGTATTGAGATTATCGCGTCGCACTTTTCTTGTACCAGCCTTCTGATTCCCTTGCCCTCGTTTCCAAAAACTACTCCTATATTTCCGCTAACGTCAACTTCATAATACGATTTTCCTCCCATGGTCGCAGCATACACCCAAAAGCTCTTTTCTTTTAATTTTTCAATAGTTCTTGCAAGGTTTGTAACTATAACTATTGGGATCTTAAAAACAGTACCTGCTGAAACCTTAACGACAGCTGGTGTGACCTTCACAGAATTATTTTTTGGTATAACAATGAAATCTACTCCTGCACCGACAGCACTTCTTATAATTGCACCAAAGTTATGCGGATCCTGTATTTGATCAAGCAAGACGACAAATCTATTGGTGCTGTTAAAGTTTTGCAATGCCTCTTCCAATGTAAAGTAAGGAAATTCTTCGATATCTGCGACGGCACCTTGGGACTTTTCACCGTGGATAAGATTGTCCGCTTTCTTCTTACTTACAAATTTGTATGGGATGCCTCTTTTTTCGACAAGTTCAATTAAATGCAAAAAATCCTTAGAAGGTTTTTCAAACTGAGCAAAATAAACTTTTTTTATGGGTATACCATTCTCAAGAGCTTCTTTTAATATTTTTCTGCCGTATATTCTCATCCAATCCTCCTTTCCTCTGCTGTAAATCAATCATAGCATATTTTTAGTTTTTAAAGATCTGATTATAATAATAATCATCTGTAAACTTCCTGTATATCTTTATAAGTAAGTAAATTTGATTATACAAAAAACCATATAATATGCGTATTGTTTTTGCAAGTGATTTAATATATAATCATATAAAAATGTGTATAAGTACTTGATAATGAAATAATTGATTATTTTTATAATCGCATCGGGAGGTGAATGAGATTGGGCATAACTTTAAGAGGATTTGCGAAAAAAATGCAACTTCCATATTCGACAGTTAGGAAATATTTAATTGAGCTGGAAAAAGCTGGATTTATTAATTTGAAAGAAGGACCTGTTGGAATGGTAATTGATGAAAAAGTGGAAGATATATTCTTAAAGCTTATGAAACTGCTGAATTCGGGTATTACATTAGATGGAGCTCTCAAAGTATTGAGAGGAGAAAAATTACCTTTTATACAGGAAGATGGAGAATTTAAGGCAAAAATCTTAGAAAAATCTGATAGAATAGAAAATGTGCTAATTGAGATAAGAGAACTTCTTCAAAATCTTATTGAGCTAGAACAAAGAAAAGCTGAAAAAGATCAAGAA
>JAGHBG010000110.1 GCA_021161105.1 Thermotogaceae bacterium
CCTTTACGCTTTTATATTCTCAATAATCCGGGAAATTGTGTTGTATTTTAAATTTACAGTATCAATAAAAACAATGTAATGCTAAGGGATTATGTGTTTGATTTTTCTATTTGCTGTTTTTCAATCTTTGATTTTAGTTTTTCTCTAATCCTGCAGAAAGAGCAAACTTTAGCTGTTGTGGGATAACCGCAAACTTCGCAGCTGTGAAGTTCAGGGGTGTTTTCTTCTATTTTAAATATCTTTTCCTTTTCTCTTAAATATCCTAAATAAAAGGAGAGTATAATGCCCTTTTGTTCATTTTCGAGTTGATGGATGACATTTTTATATACTTTAGAGGTGGCACCTATAGAAAACGGGCAGGCTGTTGGCAAGAAGCCTATTCCGCGTTTTTCTGCATAAAGTTTTATATGTTCTTCGTAATTTAGCACTAAAGGCTTTGCTTTTTTAACAAATTTCTCATGGGTTTTTTCGAGAACAGGGTAACTCCGTGTTATGTATCCCGTATGCCAGTGAAGGATGTTCCCGAAAAGAACGGCGGCTTCATCATCCAGATTGTGGCCTGTTACAAGAGCATCATAGCCGTTCTCAACAGCTGCCTTGTTCATAAGATATCTCTTTACTATGCCGCAGAATGAGCATGTTGGCCTTTTTAGTATTCTGGCTGCTTCAAAGGTAGAAAGGCCATATAAATACTTTGTTGCATCTTCAATTACAAGAGGCCTTTCAAGTTCCTTCGCAAGCTTTTTAATTTTTTCATACGTATGGTTGACTTGATAATCATGACCAAGCTTTATAAAAAGCCCATCAGCATTGTAACCAAGTTTAACCAGAATATACCATAAAGCCATGCTATCCTTTCCACCAGATACGGCGACAAGAATTTTATCCTTTCTTGAAAACATCTTGAACTTCTTTATTGCTTTTTCTACTCTTTCTTCTATAAATTCAAAGAAATGCTCATCACATAACTTTAAGTTATATTCAACGAGCTTAATCGACGCAGGGCCGCCGCATTTTCTGCATTTCAGGATTTATCCCCCCTAATATTCTTATAGCCCTATTATTGTGTTGATAAGTATATCGAAAAATTTAACAAATGGATTCATCATTATGGGAAGTATCCACAGGATTAAGATTCCTAACATAAACAGCGTACCATAAACCTGGTATTTTATGTACCATTCCATATATTCTTCTGGAAGCAATGCGCCAAGGATTTTGGAACCGTCAAGAGGTGGTATGGGAAAGAGAGAAAAGAAAGAATAAGTAAGGCTATATTTTGCGGATTTGTACATCACATCGAAAGCAAACGAATTCAATTTTACGGATTTTGCAATCTCTGCGAATATCAGCGCTTCTACTAAATTAACAATGGGACCTGCTATAGATACTATAAGCAGGCCCCATCTTCTTGATTTCATTTTCCAGGGTCTTATAGGGATAGGTCTTGTCCATCCGAAATCAAAAAGAATAAAGGTTGCTGTACCAACAGGATCAAGATGCACAAGCGGATTCCATGACATCCTTTTTGTTTGCCTGGGCGTGTCGTCTCCGAACAAACCTGCTATCCAGCCTTGAGTGTACCCTCTTGGCAAAGCCAGAAATGCTACAGCTAAGAATCCAGATATTAGTTCGATTGGATGCGTTATATGAGTAATAAAACTTCCCATTCAATATACCTCCGTTTTTTATTTAATTACATTAAGCTCCTTTCCTACCTTTGCAAATTTTTCTATAGCAAAATCAAGATCCTCTTTGGTGTGCACTGCACTTATCATTACTCTGATCCTTGCTTTTCCTTTCGGAACTGTAGGATATCCTATAGCCTGTGCAAATACTCCCTCTTCAAATAATTTTCTGCTGAATTCAGTTGCAAGTTTCGCATCGTAAAGCATAACAGGAGTTATTGGAGTTTGACTGTGACCAGTGTCAAATCCAAGTTCATTCATCTTTTCCTTGAAATATTTAGCATTATCCCATAATCTCTCCACTCTTTCGCCAGATTCCATCAGAATCTTTACAGCTTCAAGAGATGCAGCCGTATCTGCGGGAGAAAGAGGTGTGCTGAACAGGAATGGTCTTGATCTTTGTTTTAGGTATTCTATAAGTTCCTTTCTTCCTGCAACATATCCTCCGACGACGCCGAAAGCTTTAGAAAGTGTTCCTATTTCTATATCAACTCTCCCGTGAAGTTTGAAGTGGTCAACTATGCCTCTTCCAGCTTCTCCAAGTACTCCTTCACCGTGGGCATCGTCAACCATAACCATTGCGTTATATTTCTCGGCAAGCTCTACTATCCCTGGAAGTGGTGCAAGATCACCGTCCATAGAAAAAACACCATCAGTTATTATTAACTTCCTTCTGAAGTTCTCTTTTGATGCTTCTTCAAGTTTTGCCTTAAGATCTTCAACATCGTTGTGTTTGTAAATAAACCTTTTTGCTTTGGTTAACCTTATCCCATCGATTATTGAAGCATGGTTGAGTTCATCAGAAAATATCGCATCTCTTTCACCAATAATAGTTGGAATGACTGCCTGATTTGAAATGAATCCTGTCTGGAAAAACAATGCGGCTTCAACTCTCTTAAACTCTGCAAGAGCGTTTTCCAGCTCTTCATGAATTTTCAAGGTTCCGGCTATTGTCCTGACAGCACCTGGCCCTACTCCCCATTTTTCTACAGCTTTTATAGCTGCTTCTTTTAATCTTGGCTCGTTGGCGAATCCAAGGTAATTGTTGGAGCATAGATTTAACACTCTTTTTCCTTCTATCTCAAGCCAGGCACCCTGAGAACCTTCCAGAGTTCTTATGTGGATATAAAGACCCTGTTCTTTTAGCTCTTGAAGTTCCCCTGTGAAAACACTATAATCAAACATCTTCTTTCCCCCCTTTTAGTTTTTTCTCGCAGGCTCTCTCTTCCAATTTCATTTCTTCAATTTCATCATTTTTGACTTTCTCTATTATTTCTTCGTATGTTGCTGACTCCTTAAACAGCCTTGTAAAAGTATACAATATTTCTCGCCCTTTTCTTTTTTTTCTTATTACTCTCATGTCCTGGAGAGTTCTCAAGGTATAAGAGCTATCTTTTCCTCTTCTTTTCTCTATTTCCTTTCTTGTGAGTGGGCCATAAAGAGCAAGTATAACCACTATCTCCAACTGTGATTCGGAAAGCTTTGAGAATTGCCTTTTCAAAGACTTTTCAATATAATCTGCATAATCCTTTTTTGTGTAGAACCTGTATCTCCCTTCAACTTCTCTGAGCTCTATCCCGGAATCCGGTTGACAATATTTTTCTTCTATTTCACCAAGCAATTTTACCACTTCATCGTAGCCTAACTTTGTAACCTTTTGGATTTTCTTCAATGTTATTCCTTTTGATGAGAATATTAAAGCTTCTATTAGAGCTTTCTTGTTCAGTTGCGTATCAGCACCCCTTCCGAATAACTTATCTTTCCCATCCTTATGAGTTCTAAGATTGCAAGAAGAATTACGACCAGTTCATACCTTGTTCTGGCCCCCTTTAAAAGCCTTTCTACCGTTGACGGGTAAGACTTGTTTAAAAGTTTTTCGATCATTTCTTCCACTGTGATTTCTTCTGTTTTTATTCTGTAAACTTTCTCTTTTAATTTAAGATTGTTTATGATCCGTGGTAGAATTTTTGAGAGTTTTTTGTCAATTGTGCCAAAGCTCCTGTAAATCCTGACCGGGAACCTTTCCTTTATATCCTTAAATGCTATCTCTCTTGCAATTTCTTTTATCTTGGCATAGCTTTCAATTGTCGAGTAAAAATTCTCCTTTTCCCTTTCGAATTTTTCTTTTTCTTCTGGCATTATCTTCGGGAGAAGGGCCTTCGATTTCAATTCCATGAGATATGAAGCTGTGGATATAAATTCAGCACTAAGCTGTATATTAAGCTCTTTCATTTCTTCCATATACTTCATAAAGTCATCAGCAAGTTCGGAAATTGAGATTTCTCTTATATCCATCTTTTTTTGCTTTACAAGATACACAAGGAGATCCAGAGGTCCTTCGAAATCTTTTATTTTGAATATCAATTCCTCCAAAACTTTTCTTTCCCCCTTATAAGGTTTATTATATAATTTCTAACCCTTTCCAGGTCTTCCCAGAAAAACCCATCTTCGTGTCTATTCTGAACGAAGGAGTATACTTTCTTTTGAAACTCTCCTAAAAGTCCATTAAGTTTTCTTTTTCTGTGTTCAATTGCTACAGATGCCAACATGGCTTCTATTGAGAGAATGTGTATAACATTTTCAAGGATTTTCTTTAACTTAAGAGCAGCTGTCATTCCCATGCTAACATGATCTTCCTGGTATGCTGATGTTGGTATCGTGTCGGCACTTGCCGGGTAGGACAAAACTTTGTTTTCGTTGCAAAGCGCTGCAGCTGTGTACTGAAAAATCATATAGCCAGAATTCAATCCCTCTTTTCCACTTGCAAGAAAGGGAGGCAAACCCTCGTTAACTTTGGGATTCAGAAGTCTGTCAATTCTTCTCTCTATCATATTTCCAAGATCTGCTAAGGCTATAGCAAGGAAATCTGCTATCAATGCTACAGGTTCTCCATGAAAGTTTCCTCCCGACAATGCCCGACCATCGTCAAATATTAACGGATTATCTGTAACTGAATTCATCTCTGTTTCAAGAACACTTTGAGCATATTTTATTGTGTCTAAGACTGCTCCGTAAACTTGTGGGATAGTTCTTAAAGAATATGCATCTTGAACCTTTTCACCAGGTCTTCTTTTTTCTTCATCTTTTGTTAACTCTCTAAAAAGCTCTGCGACCTTTTTTTGCCCTTTATGTGGACGGAGTTCATGGATTCCTTCTTCGAACGGATCGTAAATACCGTTTAATGCTTCAAAAGATATGGCTGCTACCATAGTTGCGAGATACAAAAGTCTTTCTGCATCCCTTGCAGAGAATGTGAGAATAGATGTCATCGCTTGCGTCCCATTTATAAGCGCCAGTCCTTCCTTTTCTCTAAGCTTTATAGGTTCTATCTCAAGTTCTTTTAAAACTTCCCTTGACTTTCTTTTTTCACCTTTGTATATCACGTATCCTTCACCTAAGAGAGGAAGCGTAAGATGTGCAAGAGGTGCGAGATCACCACTTGCACCAACAGATCCCTTTTCTGGAACATACGGGTATACACCTGTGTTAAGAAATTCTATTAACTTCTCCACAACTAATGGTCTTACCCCGGAATAACCCTTTGATAGAGAAACTGCTCTAAGAAGCATCATTCCTCTTACTATTTCTTCCTCCAGTGGTTTTCCAAAACCTGCTGAATGAGATAAGATGATATTTCTTTGCAAATCAGATAGTTCTTCTTTAGATATTCTGACAGATGCCAGTGCACCAAAACCTGTATTAACACCATAAACAGGATCACCAGATTTTAAAATCTTTTCTATAGTTTCTCTGGATTTTTCAAGTCTCTCACGAGCTTTTTTGGAGAGAGAAACTTTTTCTTTATATCTTGCAACATCCATGAATTTCTCGATGTTAAGATGGTCGCCAATTTCCATCTCCGTCCCTCCTGTTAAAACATAAGATTCATCGCTTCTCTTACCTCTTGCATTGTTTTTTGTGCAACTTTCCTTGCCTTTTTATTGCCTTCGTGTATAATATCCTCGACATAATGAGGATCAGCATCTATTTCTTTTAACTTCTCCCAGATGGGTTCGAGTTTTTTCTTCATATTCCTTATAAGAAGTTTTTTACAGTCGACACAACCTATTCTTGCCTGCCTGCATCCTTCCCAGACCCATTTAGCTTCTTCTTTGCTTATTCCAAATGCTTTGTGGTATTGCCATACAGGACATCTTTCTGGATTTCCAGGATCACTTTTTCTTTTTCTTGCAGTGTCTGTCATCATCGGCATTATCATCTTTTTTAAACCTTCTTCATCGTTTTCAAGGAGGATGACATTGCCATAACTTTTGCTCATTTTTCTTCCATCGGTTCCTGACAGTTTTGGCGTTTTAGAAAGTATAGGTTCTGGCTCAGGGAAAATTTCTTTGTAAAGTGAATTGAACCTTCTTGCTATCTCTCTTGTAAGCTCTATATGGTAAACCTGATCTTCACCAACGGGTACGCCCTCTGCTTTGTAAATCAAGATATCAGCTGATTGAAGAACAGGGTATATTAAAAATCCCGCACTGGAGAGATCTTTATAGTTGAGTTCCTTTTTGATTTCCTTGTAAGTGGGCACTCTTTCCAGCCTTGAAACTGATACGAGCATGGAAAAAAGAAGAGTAAGTTCTGCATGCTCTTTTATAGCTGACTGGACAAAAATGACAGACTTCTCAGGGTCTAAACCAACCGCAAGGAACATTCTAACAAGATCCCGTGTGTATTCCTTTAAATGTTCTGTTTCATCATAATGAGTCGTTAGAGCATGCCAGTCAGCTACAAAGTAAAAGCATTCGTTACCTTCTTCCTGGAGTCTAACCCAGTTTTCCAGTGCTCCAACGAGATGACCAATATGAAGTTTTCCGGTGGGTCTCATGCCACTCAAAATTCTCATTTTTCTACCTCCTCCAAAAGCTTATCCATCCATTCTCCTACTACTTTGCTTATTGGGTCCAGTTGACGGCAAAATTCCTCCATGGAATTAATTATTCTTTCCTTGAAATATTCAAAAGCTTTTTTATCAGAGAGAGAGGCTAAATTTTCAAGAAAAGCTTCTTTAGATTTTATAATATCGTCAAGGACATAGTCCATATCTTCCTTTATACTTCGAACAAGGTTTGGAAAGTTTTCAACAAAGAAGCTCCTGGCTTTTTTATTTATAACATCAATGGCTTTTAAAAATTTTGCGACCTCTTTTGCATTTCTTGGAAGGAGTATCAAACTTTCGTAAGGAAAAATAGATATTCTTTCATATTTGAAATAATGAGAGAGTTTTGCGACAATTACGTTAAATATCCTGATGAGCGAATATTTAAACTTTGCACCTTCTATTGTTGTTTCATTTCTAAGCCAGATCATAAATCTGGTGTTCAGAGTTATAATAAGGCTTGTACCAGCCACCCCGGGAGATATAGAAATTATATTGGCATTTATAGAATATCTCATATCTTTGGTTTTTTCGGATATCATGGAAAATATCTTGAATCTCTCTGTTATCTTTTTGAATCTTTCATGGGAGATTTTGTTTACATTATCTTCCAGTAAACTAACATCCATTTCTTCATAGAAATTTAGTTCATCCTCTAAGGATTCTACGATGTTTCCTTCCTTTGTAAATGCCACTCTCATCGGTTCTTCAACAAGTTTTGAAAAATATTCTTCCAATTTTTTGCTTTCGATATTCTCACAAGAGCCTGTTGATGTAACACTTCTTGGATCAAAAATAAACAAATATTCTTTTCCTTCCTTTCCAATTACAAACGAGGGTGCCATCATATCTAAAATTTCGTGTACTTCGAATTTGGCAGGATATATCCTATATAAACCATCCTTGAGATCTTTTATTAAATTCTCTAACATAAATGAACCCTCCTAAAGCATCATCAGGTAAATTCTATCATGTATAGTATCTTACTATGGAAGATATTCTTTTTTGAAAAATCTACCAAATCTTCCATAAGGTATAGGGATTTTTGGGTTTCCAAAAGAGTAGTTAGTATACTCATATCTCTGGAAGAATATCATTATTCCATAATCTGTGAGATAAAAGTCTTGTTCGTTTTTTATGGTTTTAAAGTCGTTTATAACTGAGCATTTATTTCTCTCAAAGAATTTTTTAACTTCTTCATTTATTATCTTTTTGCAATCAAAGCCCTTCACAAATAAATCATTAAGAGCTAATTCTTTACCATATTTGAGATCATAATTAATCGCATGTAAAAAATGAATTGGATGTGCACCACCTGTGTAAGTCATTTCTTCGAAGAGAATGCTTACAATCTTGCTGTCTAATCTTTCTACAGAAAAGACAAGATAATATTCTGGTCTTCCTGAGGTAATCCCTTTTTTGTATATTTTCACCTGATTAAGAAGGGTACTTTCG
>JAGHBG010000096.1 GCA_021161105.1 Thermotogaceae bacterium
AATGGTGATGTACTATTTGATCTTACTTCAGCCAAGGTTTACAGACTTCTTGAAAATGGTGTAGAACTTATAGAGAAGAGGGTTTTTGAAAACATAAATGGTCAGAAGATACTGGATGTTAGGGGTGAGTTGTGTCCGGTACCTATGATAAAGACAGAAAAAATATGGAAAAAACTGCATAGTGGAGAAACACTTGAAATATGGACTGATTATGAGCTTTCCAAGGAGCGGATTTTAACTAAATATAAGAATTTTATTGTGTATTGTGAAAAAATTAACGATTTTTGGAGGGTAGTTCTTAAAAAGTAATCCAAACGCTATTTTAGCAAAAACTTTAAAAGGAGGGATTTTCATGGCAGATGTTAAGGTTGACAAAACTCTGGATGTTAGGGGAGAGGTTTGTCCAGTTCCTGATGTTGAAACAAAGAGGGCGCTTAAGAAGATGGAGTCAGGGCAGGTTCTTGAAGTTCTCATTGATTACCCACTTTCCAAAGAAAGGATCCCGGCAAATGTTCAGAAAGAAGGGCATGAAGTACTTGCTATCGAAGAAATTGGCAACAGTGAATGGAGAATATTGATAAGAAAGAAGTAGATCCACAAAATCTTGTGAAAGAGTTCTATTTCTGAAGGAGGCGAGATGATGGGAGTATTTACAGGGCTTATTACCGGAATACTTTTTGGTATAGTGTTGCAAAGAGGGAGACTTTGCTTTAATTCAGCAATTAGAGACTTAAGAATGTTTAAAGATAACTACTTGTGGAAAGCAGTTATGCTGGGAATTGCAGTAGAAGCACTATTGTTTCACTTCATGGCCCAGGTTGGATGGATACACCTTAATCCCAAACCGTTTATGCCAGTTGGAAACATTATAGGAGGGCTTCTCTTTGGCTTTGGTATGGTGCTTGCTGGTGGCTGTGCAAGTGGTGTTACCTACAGGTCAGGTGAAGGTTTAACTACCGCATGGCTTGCTGCTATATTTTACGGCCTTTTCGCTACAGCTTCAAAGTCCGGATTTCTTAAGCCAGTTGTTGACTTTTTACATGGCCCAGCTTATAAAGTAGAAACTACAGGAGGTTTGTATGTTGAGGGTAAAACAGGTCCAACTATAGCTAACACACTACATATGAATCCTTGGATTCCAGCTATTATCTTCTCAGCATTGCTTCTTTGGTATGTTTTTGGAACAAAAACTACTGAAAGAAGTGGAAAAGGTTTCAATTGGGTGGCAACAGGAATTCTTGTAGCTCTTGTAGGAGGTCTTGGGTACTACACCAGTGCTCATTTTGGAGGAAGGACTTATCCATTGGGGATAACTGGTGGATGGATTAGTATTTTTAAAACATTTACAGGAGGTAAGTTGAGTTGGGAAGGTGCGGAGGTTCTTGGAATTATTATAGGAGCTTTCATAGCAGCAGCAGCTTCCAAAGAGTTTAAGATTAGAATGCCAAGAAATCCAAAGGCATACTTGCAAGTTTTAGTCGGAGGAGCATTCCTTGGAATAGGCGCTGTAACGGCAGGAGGATGTAACATAGGACATTTCTTCTCAGGTGTTCCGCATCTTGCATGGGGTTCGCTTTTGGCAACTGTTTTCTTCATAATTGGTAATTGGACAATGGCTTATTGGATGTACGGCAGGAGGTGAATATAGATGAAAATAACAGTTCAGGTTATGCTCCATCCATACACAAATCAAGATATGGATACAGCAATAAACATTGCTAAAGCAGCCATAGAAAAAGGGCATGAAGCAGCGATATTTCTCTTTTGCGATAGTGTTCTTGCAATAAATACAAAAGTTAAACCAGTTAAGGGTGATAGGAATATTCCTCAAATTCTTGAGGATCTGATAAAAAAAGGTGTTGAAGTTCACATATGTGGAATATGCTTCCAGTACAGAGGGCTTTATGAAAATGACATAGTGCCCGGAGCCAAACTAAGTGGCCTTCCAGAACTTGCAACATTGATTTACGAAAGTGACAGATTCATAAATTTAATGGCGTGAGGTGATAGGAATGAAAAAAGTTTTGTTTGTATCTTACAAACCTGCCATGGGAACGATATGGGTAAATGAAACATTCAGAACCACTTTTGGAATGTATGGGGAGGACATAGAACCTGCAATACTCTTAATGGAGGATTCTGTTGTTGCTCTGAATGAGAATTATTCTCCAGAAAAAATGGGGCTTCTTCCGATAAAGACGGTACATAGATTTATAAAGAGATACGAAACGGAAGTTTACGCTGTGAAAGAGGATATGGAAGAAAGAAAGGTAAAAGTTGGAGAAGATTGGGATGTTAAGGAGATTTCAAAAGAAGAACTTCCTGATTTCGTGCATGAGTTTGATTTTGTCATATTCATGTGAAGGGGTGATGAAAAGTGATGATAATAATCAAGTATCCACCAAGTCATAAAATCTCTTTAGAGAAAATAAATCTTGCAAAAGAAGGAGATGTAGTGGTTTTGCTCCAGGATGGAGTTTTATATGCACTCGACGAAAAGCTAATGACAGACTTAAAAAACCGTGGTATTGAAGTAAAAGCATTGAAAGATGATTTTGTGTGTAGAGGGTACTCAGAGGAAGAAAGTTTCGTTGATTTGATAGGTTATGATGAGTTCATTGATCTAACCGTTGAAAAGGGAGAGAAGGTGATAGGATGAGAAAAGAATACGAAGGTGGAATATGGATTGAAGAAGGAACTCCAGCTCTTTTAGGAGTTACAAAAGACTTTATAGAAGATTCTGGGGACATTACCTTCATCAATTTTAAGAAAAAAGCGGGGGACAGCTTTGAAAAGGGTGAAGTGCTCGCATCTTTTGAAACTGCGAAAGCCGTCACTGACCTTGAAGCTCCAGTTTCTGGAAAGGTGGTTGAAGTTAATGAAGATTTAGCTGACGATCCCGATCCTTTAAATGAAAATCCAGAAAATACATGGATCTTCAAAATAGAGTTAGCGTAGTAACTTTTATGCCGCCGATGTTTGTTTCGGCGGCAACTGTTGTTTTCTTAGGATTAAACCATAGGAAATTATCGAAGATTTTTACCAGAGCAATAAAAAAATAAACATTGGAACTTGTGAATGGTAAAATCATTGAAGAAATGGACATAATCAATAACTTCTCAAAGGAGGTCGATAGTATGTACGATGCAATAGTCATAGGTGCTGGGCCAGCTGGTTATGTTTCTGCAATAAAGATGGCACATCTTGGATTGAAAGTTCTTGCCGTCGAGAAGGAACATGCTGGTGGGACATGCACCAACAAAGGATGTATACCAACAAAAGCTTTGCTTGTTGCGGCAGAGCTTTACAATGAAATTCAAAACAAAGGACCAAGGATAGGTATAACTGCATCTGAGATTACTTATAGCTTCGACAAGATTAAAAAGCACATGCAAAGGGCTATAACTACTTCAAGGAAAGGTGTTGAGTATCTATTTAAGAAAAATGGAATAGAGTATGTAAAAGGTCAAGCTGTTGTTGAAAAACCGGGGGTTGTACGGGTTGGAGAAAATACATTTGAAGCAAAGAATGTTCTGATAGCAACGGGATCTGTTCCGACGCTCTTTCCACCATTTAACGAAGTAGAAGGTGTTTGGACGAGTGACGATGTTTTTAAAATGGAAACCTTGCCGGGGTCAATATTAATAGTTGGCGGTGGAGTAATTGGAGTTGAGATGGCAAGCTTTTTCTCAATGCTTGGTGTCAGAACATACATAGTTGAGATAATGGATCACATACTTCCAGCTGAGGACAGCGACGTGGCGGATGTTTTAAGAAAAGCTCTAAAGGGAATAGGAGTGGTTATATATGAATCCTCCAAAGTCAAAGCAGTTGACAGAAAAGGAGAAGGATTTGTTGTAGCTATAGAAACTCCTAAAGAGACACTCGACATAGAAGTCGATAAAGTACTTGTTTCTGTGGGGAGAAGACCTCTTATAGGTGACGATATAAAATCCTTGGGCGTTAATATAGAAAGAGGAATCGTTACAGATGAGAATTTAAGAACCAGTGTTGAAGGGATTTATGCAGCTGGCGATGTAAGAGCAAAAATAATGCTTGCTCATGTTGGATTCCATGAAGGAATAGTGGCTGCCTACAATATAAAAGGAGAAGAAAAGAAAGTAGACCTTTCCGTTGTTCCTGCTGTTATATACACAGCTCCTGAAGTAGCATCTGTTGGATTGAAGGAGAAGGATATGGATAAAGAAAAGCACAGGGCGGCGAAATTTCCAATATCTGCCAATGGCAGAGCAGCTGCTATGGGGGAAAGAGAAGGCTTTGCAAAGGTTGTTTACGATAAGTCATCTGGAAAAGTTCTTGGTACAACCATTGTTGGACCATTTGCTTCTGAACTCATAATGGAGGCAACTGTGGCGGTTAAGCATGGACTCACTGTAGAAGAGCTTGCGTGGACAATTCATCCTCACCCCACCATCTCCGAGAGCTTACTTGGAGCTTTTGAGGAAGCTGAAGGAAAAGCCATTCACCTGTAACCCCCCCACCCCCCACGGTTTTATAC
>JAGHBG010000255.1 GCA_021161105.1 Thermotogaceae bacterium
AACTTACTTCTGACGGTGGAAATGACCCTCCATATATATTATACAACTATGAGACGAGAAAAAGCATAATAGAAAGAGTAAAGCAAGAAGTAACTCCTGACAAACTCAACGGGGCGGTGATGTTTTACAATGGTGAAGCAAGCAGAATGGAACTGTTTTTACCGAGCAAAGGAGAGTTCAGGGATTTGCGGGGAAATTTACTTGCTTCTGTTGAACCAATAACGAAAACATTTGAGACGAAAACAAAGTATTACTTTGACAGAAAAACAGGCGAGGTTAAGGCAATTCAAGTGCCTGTGAAAAGAAAAAAGTTTAAGATAAAGAAAGGATATGAGTTTAATAGCGAAGACGGGCAATTCTATGAGGTAATCAAGTCAACGACGGGAGAGGTTGTGGAGAAAAAGAAAGTAGAAAAATCAAAAGCAGTAGAACTTGACGAATGAGGAAAAAAATGCTATAATAATAGGAGGAGGTAGATATGGGAGAAAAGAAAGAAAAAGAAAGAAAAAAAGAAAAAAAGAAAATTGAAATTGAGGCAGATTTAAAAAAACACATCATTCTATTATCTAATGAAGTAAAGTTCATTCAAATGGAGTTAAACACACTACTTAATGAATTGCTTGAACTGATAAAATTAGAGATAAAAAACGGAGGAAAGAAGTGATTTATGTAGTAGTTGCTTTGAATGTTTTGGCTTGGATTTGGGCGTTGGCAATGAAATTCAATGATTTGAGGCATATCAAAGATGACATAAAACAAATTAAAGATGATATAAAAGATTTAAGAAGAATTACAGCAGAACAGGGTGAAAGATTGAGTAATATAGAAGGAAGGTTTGAAGAAGCGAGAAAGTATTTTGAAGGAAGTTAAAAAGGAGGTTAAAAAATGAAGGCACAGATTTCTGAAATTTTAAAGTATGCTGTATTGGTGTTTGGGTGGATTGTTGCTCTCGTTAAAAAGCACAAGGAAGAAATTGCTGCAATAGTAAAGAGAGTTGAGGCGGACGCAGAAGATGGCTGGACGAAAGAAGAAAAACTTGCATTAGCAAAGGAGTTATTTGAGAATAAAGTTTATCCGAAACTGCCGTGGTATTTGAAGATGTTTGGCAAGAAATGGTTGTGGAAGAGAGTTGTAAAAGCCATAGATAAGATATGCGAAAAAGCAAAAGAAATAAAATAATAAAAATACTTAAATTTCTATTACAGATGTTTGTTTTGGGGTTAAAGCAAAAGAGAAAAGTTTATACTAATAGGCGAATTGATGAAAAGGATTTTATTAGTTAGGGTATGGGAAAGCGAAAAGGGAACTTGGGGAGTGTTTATTGACCCTGATGAAAATATCCCTTTTGCTGTGTCATTGGAATTGCCGAAAAAAATTGAAGATATGAGTATGTCCTGTATTCCAGGGGGAGAATATAAATGTAGGTTATATTTTTCACCGAAGTTTAAGAAGACGGTTTATCTATTAGAGGAAGTGCCTTTAAGGAAATACATTGAAGTACATTGTGGAAATGTGGTAGATGATACAGAAGGTTGTATTCTCATAGGAGAGCAATTTGAGAAATTATATGGGAAACCTGCGATATTACAATCAAGAAAGGCAATGAAAGAATTGAAAAAAAGAGCAGGGGTTGAGTTTAAATTGAAAATAAAAAACTTTCTAATAGGAGGATAATATGGCATTACCAAAGGAATATCAGGATTTACTTGATGTGGTAGTGGGAAAAGAAAAAGAAACTGAAAAAAAATTGTTAGAAGATTTATTTAGGGAATATGCTCGTAGAGGATTTACTGCTCCGACAACAACAGAAATAGCAGAAAGATTAAGGGAAAGAACAGCAGGAACAATAGCAGAATTTGGAGCAAGGTTAGGGTTAGAGGCAAGAAAAGAAGCGTGGACTTCTGCAGAAAGAGAAAAACAGAGAAGGTTTGCTTTAAGAACTCGGTCATTGGAGCAGGAACTGGCATTGCAGAGGTTAAAAAAACAATATGAATATAACAAGAGGTTATTGGAGTGGCAATTACAGAAACAGAAAGAGATGATGAAATCCGCAATGAAAAAACAGAGGAGATATGGATTACAGCAACTCGGTTGGTCAATGGGATTGGGAGCAGCAGCGGCTTGGGCTGCACCAAGTTTATTTGGCTTGACAAAAGAAGTTGCAGGTAAAACAGTCCCGATAGGATTAGGGCAGAGGTTATTGGCAGGTGGAGTTCTCGGATTAGGCGGACTTGGAGAATTGCTTGGAACGAGGTTAGCACCTTCTTTATATGGTGATTTAGCGAACTTATATAAGGGGGGATAAAATGGCATTTGATATAAAACCAGAGCAATTTTTAACTTCGGGTGATGTGTTTTTGAACCTGCTTAAAGAAGCCCTTACAGGAGCGAGAACAGGTTTAGCACGGGGGCAAGAGTTGGAATTACAGAAATTAAAGGATTTAACGACTGCTTCAAAGGCATTGATGAGTGCGAGAATGAGTAAGGCAGACCCTTATATAGTTGAAGATGGGAGAGAAAGACCAGCAACGGATAGGGAATTGATGGCAATGTTATTGACAGGTATTGCCCCAAAAAATCTTAAATGGAAGCCAAGACCAAAGAAACCAGAAGCATTAAGTAATTTTGAAGACCAGATGAAAGCAAGATTTAAAAAATTTGTCAGTGCAGGAAAAGTAAATGTGCCATCTAAATATGACCCCACAACAGGATTTTTGGATTTATCAGGGGGAAAGGAACTTAAATTAGAGCCAAAATCAGGAGTTGAAGGTAATATAAATAAATGGCGGGAGATAGGTTTTGACCCGACAGACCCGAAATATGGATTAGGAG
>JAGHBG010000033.1 GCA_021161105.1 Thermotogaceae bacterium
ATCCAGGAGGCTGCTGAAGCTGAAGCTATAAATGTATAAGGTGTAGTTATTGCAACATCACCATACTGGACATCTAATGCTTTCATAGCAAGAATAAGAGCGTCGGTCCCGTTTGACACACCCACAACACATTTAACTCCGAGATATTCTGCCAGTTCTTCCTCAAATTTTTTTACATTTTCTCCAAGAATTACCCTCCCTGAAGCAATCACCTTATCTATTGCATTTAAAATTTCTCCCCTTAATTTTTGATACTGCCGCGTAAGGTCAAAAAGCGGAACCATAGTTCTGCCCTCCCTTAAATTCTCCCTATTCCATAAGAAACTATTGTAAGTGCAGCAAGAGCCGCTGTTTCAAACCTCAATACCCTTTTCCCCAGTGAAACAAGCATAGCTTTTTTCAACAAAACTTTTTTTTCTTCATCAGTAAGGCCACTTTCAGGACCAACTATAATTCCAACAGCCAACCCAGGACCAAACTCAATTTCTCTTATAGGTTGACCTTTTGGATCAAGTAAAATGTTAATACCTCCGTTCAAATACTCTGTTAAAGCATTCGTCGAATGAACAAGATTTAAAAAAGGAAAGAGAGTTCGTTTGCATTGCTTTGCTGCATCTCTAATAATAAGCTCGATCTTCTTCCTTTTCTTTATATAATCTCTTTTGCTTTTTTCGGCTTTGTACACAACTATTCTATCAACACCAAGCTCAACTGCTTTCTCTATCAAAATTCTTAGCCTATCCCATGAGGAAGATCCTATGTATAATGTAAGTAACCTGGACGGAAGATCTTCTTGCTTATGAGCCTCTATTATATCTCCATATGATTTCTTCTTTGATATTTTTCTTATAATTACCCTGTATATTATCCCTTTTCCATCTGTTACATCCACTTTCTCTCCAATCTGGGTTCTTACAACTCTCAGGTGCTCCGATTCATGCTCATCAAATTCCATCACATCACCTTTTGGCTTTCCAAAAAATATATTTGGCATCAGGGTATCACCTCAAACCCTGTGTATGGAACCAAAACATCTGGTACCTTAATAGAACCGTCAGGCCGCTGATAATTTTCTATGATGGCCACAAGCGTCCTTCCAACTGCTAAACCAGAACCGTTCAATGTATGCACGAACTCAAGTTTTCCATCCTTTCTTCTGAACCTGGTGTTTGACCTTCTTGCTTGAAAGCTTTCAGTATTGCTGCAGGATGAAATCTCTTTATATGCGTTATATGAAGGAAGCCAAACTTCTATATCATAGGTCTTTGAAGCTGTAAATCCCATATCGCCAGTTGATAATAATATTACCCTGTACGGAAGTTTTAACCTTTTTAGAACTTCTTCAGCATGAGCAGTAAGTGTTTCTAAAGCTTCATAAGACTTTTCCGGTGCTGTATACCATACAAGTTCAACCTTGTCGAACTGATGATTTCTTATCATTCCCCTTACATCTTTCCCGTAACTTCCAGCTTCTCTTCTATAGCACGGAGTATAGGCGACGTATTTCAAGGGAAGATCATCTTCTTTTAGTATCTCTCCAGCATGAAGGTTAACAAGAGGGACTTCCGCAGTCGGAATTAAGAAAAGATCATCTTTCTTGGTGTTATAGGCTTCCTCTTCAAACTTTGGTAGTTGCCCAGACCAAATCATGGTTTCTCTCTTAACAAGATGCGGAGGAGCTACTTCAACATAACCGTGCTCTTTTGTGTGAAGGTCAAGCATAAAGTTTATTAATGCCCTCTCAAGTTTTGCAAGTTTACTATAAAGAATCACAAACCTTGAACCTGAAAGCTTTCCTGCTCTCTCTATATCCAAAAGGCCTAGTTCAGGCCCAAGATCCCAATGAGCCTTTGGTTCAAAATTGAATTTTGTTGGTTCTCCCCACTTCCTGATTTCCACATTATATGTTTCATCTTTTCCCACTGGAACACTTTCATGAGGAATATTGGGTATTCTTAGGAGCACCTCTTTTTGCTTTTCCTCAAGCTCCCTCTTTTCTTTCTCAAGTTTCCTTATCTTCTTCCCAACTTCCTTTCCTTCTTCCATCAATACCTTTGCTTTTTCCTCATTCTTTTCCATTTTTGCTTTTGCTACTTCCTTTGATATCTCGTTTCTCCTTGCCCTCAGCTCATTTATTTTTGTTGTAACATCTCGCCATTCCTCATCGATTTTCAATACTTCATTGACTATTTCCATTTCGTATCCTCGCTTTTTAAGAGCTTCCCTAAAAATCCTGGGATCTTTTCTAAGTAGCTTTATATCTACCACGGTTTTCCCTCCTCTATTAGCTTCAATATTCTATTCTACAGTCACACTTTTTGCCAGGTTTCTTGGTTTATCCGGGTCATGCCCTTTAAGTACAGCTACATGATACGCAAAAAGCTGAATAATCGGCGACATAACAAGTGGATAAAGCTCTTCCGGAACCCTTGGTACTTCTAAAATTATATCAGCAATTGAAGAAATATCACTATTTTCTGAAGTGGTAAGTGCTATTATTTTCGCATTTCTTGCCTTGCACTCCATAACATTTGACCTCATCTTCTGGTAAAGCGAATCCTGGGGAACTATAGCAAAAACAGGGAAGTTTTCATCTAAAAGGGCAATAGGTCCATGTTTAAGTTCTCCAGCTGGATAACCTTCAGCATGTATATAACTGATTTCTTTAAGCTTCAGAGCACCTTCAAGCGCTGTTGGATACCCGTAACCTCTTCCTATATACATGAAGTGATCATAACCCTTGAATTCTTTGGCTATTTCTTTTATTTTATCTGAAAAATCGAGAATCGATGAAAAAACCTCTGGAAGCCTGAGCAAAGTATCGAAAATTTTTTCATGTCTTCCTGCCCAAAAACCTCGCTGCTGTATTATCTCAAGTCCCAGCAAAAGCAGCACAGTAAGCTGAGCTACGTAAGTTTTTGTAGCAGCTACTCCAATTTCTGGGCCAGAATTCATCATTATTGAAACATCAGATTCCCTTGTTATCGTCGAACCCACAACATTTGTTATAGTTATTATGCTTGACCCTAACCTTTTAGCCAACCGAATAGATTCAAGGGTATCAGCTGTTTCTCCTGATTGGGATATAGCTATTGTCAAAGTATCTTTATCCACATGAGGCTTTCTGTATCGAAACTCTGAAGAAACCTCAACAAGCACATCAAGATCAGTATGAAACTCCACAAAATACTTAAAGAAAAGTGCTGCATGATAACTGGTTCCACACGCCACAAGATTTATCCTCCTTATTTTAGAAAAATCTATTTCCCTTACTTCTGGTATATCAACCTTCCCTGCCTTTACTCTTCCAGTTATAGCACTTGATATCACCATTGGTTCTTCCATGATTTCTTTCATCATGAAATGATCGTAACCACCTTTTTCCGCTGCCAATTCGTCCCAATCTATATGTTGAACTTTTCTATCTATCTTTTCTCCATTTGCTCTATAAACCTCTACTCTTCCCTTTTTAAGAAACGCTACATCACCATCTTCGAGGAAGATAACATCTTTGGTATACCTTATTATCGGCGTTACATCAGAAGCAAGTATAGACATATCATCCCTCAATCCTATAACAAGCGGGCTTCCTTTTCTCGCTGCTATTATTATGTCAGGATGGTTTGAATGAATAACACCTATGGCATAAGCGCCATCGAGCTTTCTTATTGCTTTCATTACAGCATCAAAAAGATCACCTGAATATTCTTCTTCTATGAGATGAGCTATCACTTCTGTATCGGTATCTGATTTGAACTTATGTCCTAAGGCCTCCAGCATACTCCTGAGCTCACGAAAATTTTCGATTATTCCATTGTGAACCACTGCAATTTTTCCTGTACAGTCAGTATGAGGATGAGCATTTACATCATTGGGCTGACCATGCGTGGCCCACCTTGTATGCGCTATTCCTACTTCTATTTTCTTTTCCAGAAGATCTTTTATGGAATTTTTCAAAACTTCTATTTTTCCTACACTTTTATAAACTTCTATTTTTCCCCCTCTTACAAAAGCAATTCCAGAAGAGTCGTAACCCCTATATTCAAGCTTTTTCAAAGAATCAATAATATCAGCTGTTTTTACTTCATCAGATACTATTCCAACTATTCCACACATTTTGATCCCTCCTTTACCATATTGTAAGTTTAACATGTGGATTGCCGATTATAAACATTATTTGCGATATATAGTATAATCAAACTGGTTATTTAAATAAAAAACTGCAGGAGGTGTTCTATGTGACAATCGATTGTAAAAACATAAGCAAAGAAATCGATTCAAAGACGAAAAAGATAGTCGAAAACTTAGGTTTCTCCCCAAAACTTGTAGCAGTTACTTCAAATCCTGATCCCTCAACGGTCACTTACCTTAATTCCATGAAGAAAAAAGCGGCAAAACTTGGAATCGAGTTTGATGTAATGGAAGGAGCTAACATGGAAGATCTTGTAAAAGCAATCTCAAAACTTGCAAGTGACGATGGTGTTCACGGGCTATTCTTAACTCATCCATTACCAGAAGGAATTGATGAATTTGAGTTAACAATGAGGATTCCTCCGGAAAAAGATGTGGAAGGAAGAACTCCTTTCAATCTTGGTATGCTTGTTTATGGAAAAGAACTTTTCCCACCCTGCACTGCAGAAGCTGCAGTCAGGATAATGGAGCACACCACAGAACTCAAAGGAAAAAAAGTTACTGTTATTGGAAGGAGTGTTACTGTCGGAAAACCAATATCTATAATGCTTCTTAAAAAGGGAAGAGACGCAACAGTCACGGTTTGTCACTCAAGAACAAAAGATATAAAATCCATAACTCTTGACTCTGAAGTTGTTGTGGTTGCAGTTGGAAGAGCAAAGTTTTTAAAACTAGACATGATTAAAGAAGGTACAATAGTAATTGACATTGGCATAAATGTAGTCGATGGAAAACTTGTGGGTGATGCAGACCCAGAAATTGAAGAAGTTGCAAGCGTAACACCAGTTCCCGGAGGGGTTGGCAGGGTAACAACTTCTATACTCATGGAGCATGTAGCTAAGGCAGCAGAGAGACTATCGAAAAGATGATTAGCAATACCTATACTGTTTCAGACGTTATAGAAATAATAACTTCATATATCAATGATGACCCCTATCTTACCAACATTGAAGTTGTTGGTGAAGTAGCTGATTTAAAAACGCGAGGGGAGCATGCTTACTTTTCGCTCATGGACGAAAATTCAAGGTTATCCTGCGTATGGTTTGGTAGAGGAAGATATGTAAAGTTCAAAGACGGTGATATGGTAAAAGTACTTGGAAGTGTCAGAGTCTACAAAAAAAGAGGCAGTATAACTTTCTATGTTGAAGAAGTCTCTCATCTCCGCCAAAAAGGTATGTTCATAAAAAACTTCGAAATGCTCTTTATGAAACTAAACAATATGGGAATTTTTACAAGAGAAAAAAATGTCTTACCTGAACTCCCAAGGAAAATTGGTATTATTGCTTCCATTGATTCAGCGGCGCTCAGGGACATCCTTAAAACTCTTAGAGAGCGAGCTCCATTGACAGAACCCTATATATTTCACGCACAGGTTCAGGGAGAAAATGCTCCAGACAGTCTGGAAAAAGCAATAAAAAAAGCCTTGAACTTCGAGTTAGATGCTTTGATAATTTCAAGGGGTGGCGGTTCCAGTGATGATCTATGGGCTTTTAATGATGAAAAAGTTATAAACACAGTCCTGGATGTAGTAATAAACCATAAAATACCAGTGATATCCGGCGTTGGACATGCTATCGACAACGTCATATTAGATATAATTGCCGATTACCCTGTTCATACTCCAACCGCAGCGGCTGAGCTTATAGCAAAAAAGCAACAAGAATTTATTGAGAAACTCCACAGCAATTTAAGCAGAATATACCTGCAGGCTCAAAGTATTATAGAGATTGAGGCATTAAACTTAAAAAGAAAGATGGAAAGGCTCATTCCTTTAATTTCTCGCTCAATTATCCAAAATGAAAATGCCATTGAAAGAAGCTTCAACACAATTGGAAAAAAAGCTCCAGAAAGCGTTGAAGAAAAAGAAGAAGCTTTAATGAAACCTTTTAAATCAATTCTAAAAACCTTCGAAGTGAAACTAAAAGAAGAAAAAGTTCATCTTGGAACGGCAATAACTAATATAGTAAAAGATTCGTTTAAAAACATCGAAAGGAAAAAAATTTATCTTGATTCCAGGATTGATTTAATAAGAAAGCTCTCTCCCAAAGCAGTTATGGAGAGAGGTTTTCTGATAGCACTCAAGGAAGGCAAATTGGTAAAAAGCATTAACGAATTGAATGTAGGGGAAAAACTTGAACTTATCTTGAAGGATGGAAAAGCGAGGGTGATCGTTGATGGAATTCAGCCAAATAGTTAAAAGACTGGAAGAAATCGCAGAAAAGCTGGAAACAGAGGATGTACCTCTTGAAGAAGCTATGGAACTTCTCGAAGAAGCAGAGCAGATTTATAAAAAAGGAAAGGAAATTATAGAACAGTCAAGAAAAAGGTTGGAGGAGGTATCTAAAGAAATAGAATGAAAATAGCTGTAGGAGGATTTGGACTTCAGGGATTAGTTGCAATTCCTTTTTTCAGAGTGATCAATGATTTAGGAATAAAAGCGGAAGTCGTTGCATCAGGGATAGCTGGTTTTTATGCTATATTGAGAGAAAATCTTGACGAAGCAAAAGCAATTGAAAGCACATTAATACTTGTAAAGAAGCTTGAGAAGGATTTGCGGGTCGTTGATAGAGCAGGTATATGTGAAGGTGAAAGGCTAAAAAGCTGGAAAAAAGAAGCTGTAGAGTACTGCGTTGATCTTTCAATAAAGAATGGGAGAAGAAACTATGCAGAAATTAAAAAGCTTCTCCCAGAACTTAAAATGATGAAAAACGTTTATATAGAATGCCTTGATCTTGAAGAATATAAAGTCAAACTTTATAGTGGTGATCCCATTGAAGGTGCTATAATCTCTCTGGCTTTTCCAGGTATATTTCCACCTTACAATGGAAAGATAGTTTCAACAACATATTTGACGCAAATTCCACTTGAGTCAATGAATGAAGGAGAAATAGTTATAGACAACCTAAGAAACCCCTGTTTTTGCAAAAACGCTTCTTCTGATGAATTTTTATCACAATCTGCGGAACTCAGGGCCCTCATGTATGCTAAAACACTTATAAAAAC
>JAGHBG010000210.1 GCA_021161105.1 Thermotogaceae bacterium
AATCAATTAAGTGATTCGGAAAGGAAGTGAAAAAGATGAAGGGTTTTCACATTGGAAAATTAAAACTCAAAAACCCTTTAGTCTAGGGAGAAATGGTAGTTGGGATATCTTTAGACAATTTAGCAGCGGCAGTTGCCAATGCTGGTGGAATAGGGGGGCTATTGGAACAGCTGGAATCGGTTTTTTCTCAAAGATGAGAAATTATGAACAGGCTTCCATAATAGAGCTTAGAAGTGTTATAAGAAAAGCGCGAGAGAAATCCAGGGGAATCATAGGTGTAAATATAATGGTAGCTTTGACAAATTTTGCAGACATGGTTAAAACCTCTATTGAAGAGGGTATCGATGTTATATTTTCTGGAGCAGGGCTTCCTTTAAACTTGTCGTCATTTTTAAAAGAGGATAGCAAAACGAAACTAGTGCCGATAATATCTTTTGTTAGAGTAGCGAAGCTTATTGAGAAAAGATGGTTTTCTAAGTATAAATACCTATCTGATGCGTTCGTTCTTGAAGAGCCATTAGCTGGCGGTCACCTTGGATATAAGAAAGAGGAGATATTTTCAGAAGGCAGAAGTTTAGAGAAAAATGTCCCAGTGGTTAAAGAATATTTGCTCTCTTTAGAAATGGAATATGGTAAAGAAGTGTCTCTTATGGCAGGGGGAGAACATTACTCAAGAGAATATGTTCAAAAAATGTTGGGACTTGGTGCCGATGCCATTCAAATGGGGACGCGTTTCATCGCAACGGAGGAGTACGGTTCAGCACAGAATTCAAAATGCTGATAATAGAAGCAAAGGACGAAGATGTTACCATAATAAGGAGTCCTGTTGGAATGTCGGGAAGGGCGATCAAAAATTCCTTTGTAGTTGTAGTGGAAAGAAACCCTTCACATGGAGATATCACTGCATAAAAACCTGTGATTTCAGAAAAACACCGTTGTATCGCAGGAGCTTTATACAATGCTGCAGTTGGAAAAGTTGAGGATGGTGTTGTTTTTACGGGTGGTGCTGTCTCTAAAGTTAATAAAATCCGGAAAGTGCAGGACATATTTGAGGAATTGTTCAGATAAGGAATGTAACATTTTTAGGAGTATAATAGGCACGATATGGGTAAAGCGGCTTATTTTATGAAAAAACACATGGTGCTTTTTTTTTCGTATTTATTTTTGCTGTGTTAGCATTTGTTTTTCCAAAGAATGCCTATGCTTCCTTTTTCACCATAGAATGGAGGAGCATATCAGCACTTGCAGGGCTTTCCATAATAACCACAGGTATGCAGAAAAGCAAAATCTTCCATAAAGTGGCAAAAGTGTGGACAAAAAGATTAAAATCAGAAAGATCATTAGCATTGTTTCTGGTGGTTTTATCAGGGTTGATTTCTACCATACTGACGAATGATGTGGCTCTTTTTATAACGGTTCCTTTTACCCTGTCACTTGGGAGCTTCATCAAGAATGATCTTTCAAAGCTCGTCATCTTTGAAGCTATGTCTGTAAACGTTTTCTCAACATTGACGCCAATCGGCAATCCTCAAAATATGCTCCTATGGCATAAGATGGATGTTTCTTTCTTTGGATTCATGACAGCAGCCTTTCCGGTATTTTTCATAATGGCAGCTATATTGGTGATTTTTACATGGATATTATTTTCGAAAAAGGAGATAGTTTTAAGGAAAAATGTAGATGAAGATGTTGTTGTGGATAAGAAGCTTTTCATATTTTCGTCGGTATCTCTAGTTGTGTACATAATCATGCTTCAGCTTAAACTGAATTACGCTGCTTTTGTCATATTTCTCATTTTATACATAGTATTTTTCATGGACATCGTTAAAAATGCGTATTGGACTCTGCCACTTATTTTTATTGCAATCTCATTGGACTTTCATACCTTGGCATCCTTAAAGCCTGTGAAAGATCTTTTATCCGTGATGGTATCGAACTCGCCAAGAAAAGTTTTTACAGTATCCAGCATATCTTCACAATTGATAAGCAATGTACCAGCAACTGTGCTTGTAATTAACTTCACACATAACTTTAAAGACATCCTGTACGGGGTGAATGTTGGTGGGAACGGAACGGTTATATCTTCGCTGGCCAATATCATAGCCATCGATTTGTCGAAGGATAACAGTTTGTGGATAAAATTCCACAAGTATTCTTTACCCTTCTTCTTGACAGCTTTTTCGATCATTTATACCATCTATAATGTTTGCTGCTAATTGAGCAAACGATGAGGTTAAAAATAGCGTTTCTAGGAATGCCAAGGAAGATTAAAGAAATGTAGTGTACTCCAAAAACTGGAGAAAAAAATAGATGCATTTTTGATAGGCCATAAGCGAACTTCCACATTAAATGTTAGCGTTTATGAAGAAACGCAATTTACTTGACACAACCAAAGAGAATGATTTTTTGAAATTTGTGCGGGTAAATCTTATTTGAAGTTCGTTTTATTATCTGGATGTAAATTCTCAAGGCGGTGCAGGTGAAAGCAGTATGAAATGGAAGGAAATTCCACAACCAGCACGCCGTTATATGATATATCACATGTTAGTATCGCCGGGTTTATTTGTCTGGGCAGCTTTGCCAGCTTATATGTTAATTACCGGTTTCAGTCCTCTTGAGATAGGAATCCTGTTTTCTACTATAAATGTTGCTGCGATACCTGTTATCTATTTGATTGGGAGATATTTTAACAGCGTTCCAATAAAAAAAGGACTCATCGCAATAGATTTTATTGATGGTGTTTCCATGGTTTTATATTCTTTTGCAAAAGGGGCATTTGCACCTCTTTTCCTCTTTTTGGGGCGTCTTATCGAAAAGGTTTCTACCATGATGTATCATCTTTATCCGGCTTACGAGCAGATAA
>JAGHBG010000249.1 GCA_021161105.1 Thermotogaceae bacterium
ATTTTAGAACTCATAGAAAAAATATAACAAATAATATTTGTCTAAAACTTTTAAGGAGGTGTTTGCATGGCAGAAAGAGAAAGCCAGTACCTCAAAATTGAACCGCAGGAGGACAGGAGTAAGGGTGTAGGAACAGGCGGTCTTATTTTGCTTGGTTTGCAACATGCCTTTACAATGTTTGGTGCGACTGTTTTAGTTCCATATTTAACTGGTGTCCCGGTTAATGTCGCACTTTTCACAGCAGGTGTTGGTACACTACTTTTCCACTGGATTACAAAATGGAAGGTTCCAGTTTTTCTCGGTTCCAGCTTTGCCTACATTGCACCAATGATTACAGTTACTATGTACTATATCAATCTCGAGCATCCAGATATAGAAAATATTCAAGAAGCTTTACATCAGCTCGGAGATATAACTCCGTATTTAGCTTATGCGACGGGTGGTATCCTTCTTGCAGGATTTGTCAAACTGATATTTGGAATTCTTATTAAGTTAGTAGGCATTAAAAAGTTTGAATTGCTGTTTCCACCGGCGGTTTCCGGTACGATGATTATACTTATAGGACTTCTTTTAAGTCCTGCAGCGATAAATATGGCGAGTTCAAACTGGTGGCTTGCTGTGGTAGCTCTTGTAACAGCGATTTTTGTCAGGCTTTATACAAAGGGTTTCAACAAATTATTACCTGTTATTTGGGGAATTATAGCTGGTTATGTAGTGGCAGCCATAACTGGTAATGTTGATTTTTCTGAAGTTAAAAGTGCTGCATGGGTAGGAATTCCACATTTTTACTGGCCAAAATTCTCCGTTTACGCAGCATCTGTTATAGTTCCAGTCGCTATAGCGCCTGCGGTTGAACATTTTGGAGATATTTTTGCTATATCTGCAGTAGTTGGTAAACCGTTCTATGAAGATCCTGGAATGCATAGGACGTTGATGGGTGATGGTCTTGCAACGTCGTTAGCAGGACTTTTTGGTGGTCCAGCAAATACTACGTATTCTGAAAACACAGGGGTTGTTGCATTGACAAAGGTTTTCAACCCAAATGTAATGAGAGTAGCAGCGGGATTTGCAATTTTAATGGCTTTTATACCAAAGGTCGGGGCACTTATTAGGTCAATTCCTGTCTCTGTTATGGGTGGAATAATGATAATGCTCTTTGGAATGATAGCTGGTGTAGGTATAAGAACACTCGTTCAAAATCGCGTTAAAGTTGATGGAAAGAATTTAATAACCATAGCAATTATGCTTGTTGCGGGGCTTGGTGGAGCAAAATGGGAGGTTGGGAATTTTTCTCTGCAGGGTTTAGGACTTGCAGCGGTAGTTGGAATGGCTCTTAATGGTTTATTTGTTCTTACAAAAGCTTCGGATGATTAATGATTGGATCGCTCTTTGTCTTTTGAAAAAGGTGTAGTGCTTATTAGAAGTTCATAAGAACAGAATTTATGGATTTCTATGAATTTAATTCTGTGATGGTATTAGCTTTTGCATTGTTGTCTCTGCTGGGGGCAATGGGGGTGTTTTCTCTTGAATGTGAATGAACTTTCAAAGGGTATAAGCATGATCAAGATGGGCAAAACAAGAATTTTTCCAGGCATAAATGCTGAAATAATAGTAAACGTGTATGGAGGAATTGCTTACTCAATAATGAATATTTTTGAAAAATGATGAAGCTGTATGGATATGGACGATAATGCGTAGCTTACGATTTAGTGCAGCCAATTTTGCATCTACTTTACTTTGAAACAATCTTTAATTGCGCAATGAATTGTTCACAATTTGCTAACAATTTTATCAAAAGTATATTTTTCGGAACTCCTATAAATTTCCATTGACTTTTCCATTATGTCTTTCTTTTTATCTATGGCTATGAATTCTACTTTTATATATGTTGCAAGATCTATCAGGGAAAAGAACATCGTCCAGAAGAAAAGTAGCATAATAAACGTTTTCAAGCTGGTCTCTGATGCGAGATCAAAAATGCCTGCACATATTACTCCAATCAACAGATTATCGATGAAATTTTTTAAAAAGAATCGAGGAACGTACATTTTCAAAATCTCAGTTTTATCTTTGTTTCCCAGCGTGCTTATTATATTTATGAAATCTTTTTCTTTGACACCACGTTCTTTCAAAGTGTATATTCTTCTCAATACCATGGCTTGCCAGAATTTTTCATCTTTGGTTAGCAATTTCCACAGATATATGCCATGTTTCACTACAGGAATTCTTAAAAGCATTTCCATGGCTATTTTCCTCAGTTATCTGTACAGGCTGTCCAGCCACAAGAATTGCACTGTGCACAACCTTCTTTCATAATGAGCTCTGCTCCACATACGGGACATCTTGGACGTCCTTCCTCATCTATATAATAGCCCTTTGGCGTTAATGTCCAGCGAGATTTCACCTCTTCAAGATTTGTAAGAACTTTCTTTTTCTGTCCTTTAGCTTTTAAAAACTTTACAAGTTCTTCCACAACATCCGCCATTACTCTTGTAATTGGTGAATAGTTATTTTGCCAGTCTTTCACTTTTCTAAGTTGCCGTGTGGTTTCATAAACATCTACACCAAGTCTCATGGCTACACTCATAAGCCTGCCCGCAGTGTTGAAAAGCTCGGAATATTCTTTTGTACTCCTTCCAGCCCTGAAAAAGACTTCAAAAGGTTCGTCATCGTCAGTGTATCCAAGTTCAACATACATCTTTCTCTTTTTTCCATTTATTGTGAATTTAACTTCTTTTTTAAGGGAAGGAATTATAGCTGGACGTTCTTTTGGGATGAGATGTCTTGTCTTCGTGTCCATAGCTATCTTAAGGCCACCAAGATCAAAGATAGCAACATCTTTTTTCCTGTCTTCTTTTTTCTTCCTCTTAAGTTTAAGTATAGGAGTTCTTGTGGCTTCAACATATATAGTAGTTCCTTTTATATTAAGCAGGAGAGATATCAAATAAAAATCGCTTACGGCTTGTATTGTTCTGATTGCTTTTTTGTATTCTTCTCTTGTTTTGATTTCCTCCATAATATCTGATGGAGTAGTTATACCTTCTTCAAGATCGAGGATCATGTCTCTAAACTTTTCAGCAGTTGAGCGAGGTATGATTGGATCCATACTTATAAAATGGAGAAATGCTTTCATATGGTGTGTATTTGTAAGGAGTTCTTTTTCTATGTACTCTTTCACATCGAAGCGATGTTTAAAGAACTTGTCAAGTGCTCTATTTAAAAATGGTTCGTTGTAGTCCTTTAACTTTTCGATGTCTCCAAGCTTTGTATCCCTTTGTATGTTGAATGTAGTCGATGTATTCATATCTATATATAAATTGGAGAGCATAAGTATCGCTATCTTTTCGGGAACTCCTATCTGAGATGTCGTTACGAGAACTTCGTTTTGTTCTATTTCATCAGGTATATCGAAATTTGCTATCTTATTTATTATATCTGTGATTTCTTTTTCATCCTTTTTCATGTAATATCTCAAATAGTCCTCAAGGGATGAATCGTATACGACAACTGAGTATTCGGACGGAAGGTCGGGATTAATTCTTCTTGTGTAGGCCAGTGAGAATATTGGCTCAACTCCTGAGGAAACCTGACATATAAAAGAAATAGATCCAGTTGGTGCTATGGCCATCAGTCTGGCATTTGCTATCTTTCTTCCTTTTGGAAGCTCGACTACAGCATCTGGGTTGTCAGTGTTCCATACGTAATAAGTTTTGTTATCGTCAAACTTATAACCGTCCGGATGCCACTTAAACATCTCCTTTAGCTCTTTTCCAGTCATAACAAACCTGTTTTTTTCATAATTTGCATGAGGTCCTATAAGATCAGCAATGTCCAAACTTGATTCAAGTGCTGAATGTGAAAATTCCCTCATTATTTTTCTGAAGGTTTCGAAAGATTCTTTCGATCCATATCTTTGGTTAAGCATGACGAAAGTTGATGCAAGGCCCATGTAACCAATTCCTGTATTTCGGTACATTCTTGTTTTTTCTGTTAATACTTTTAATGGATATTCGTTAGCAGCTCCAGCCAAGGTTAAGAAAAGGTGAAGAGATTTTGTAGCTGCCTTAAGTCCTTCAAAATCAAATTCTACTTTTCCGTTATTTTCAACAAGCATGGAATAGAGGTTCACAGAGCCAAGAACGCATACAGATTTGTCAAAACCTGTGAATTCCGCACAGGGATTAACAGAAGTTATTGGTTCAATATCCACAATGGGGTTATCTTTGTTTATAGCTGAAAGGTTCAAAAGGCCAGGCTCTGCATGAAGTGTAGCGTTGAAAACTAAATTCGACCATATTTTTCTTGAAGAGATATTTTCAGTTATTGTGGGATCGTGAGGATCTGTGGTCTGCCAATCTTTACCTTCGAGAAGGGTTTTTATAAACTTATCATTAACAGCAACGCTTATATTTGCGTACTTTATATTCTGGTAGTTTTTCTCAAAATCTGTTTTCATGTTTATGAAATCGAGGATTTCCGGATGTTCCGCATTCATAAGAAACATGTTAGCTCCTCTTTTGGTGTTGGCGTGTAAGGCAATTATGTATGTAACTTCGTTGAATAATCTCATAAACATCAAGGGTCCTGATGATCTTCCTTTTATTGTAGATACCCAGGCATACTTGCTCCTAAGATTTCCGAAGTTGACGCCAAAGCCTCCGGCGTGGCGAAAGACTTCTGCCTGATAATAGAGCATATCAAATATCGATTTTATATCGTCTTCAATGGTGCCCATAGCGTAACATGAACCATAAGCAGGATCCTTCATTTTGGATATTAACTTGTAATCTTCATAATTCATATCTTCGTAGTCCTTGTAAAGGATTTCAAGAAGTTCTGGATCATCGAGAGCGTATCTGCCAGCATTCATCATGAATGGAGAGGAAGGTAGCCATATCTTATGGTATATGGCAAATTCAAACATCCGTGCCGTCTCATTTAACAGCTGAAGCTTTTCACTCTTTGAAGCTTTTTTCATAAAACGAGGTAGCTCAAAATCGTCTACTTTTCCTTCATATATCAAAGAAGATATATTTATAAGTCCAGAAGCAACCTTTTTAGCAACTCTTCTTGCAAGAGCTCTGAAATTCTCAGTAGATATCTTTTTTCCATCTTCAACATCGTAGTAATATACTTCGAATTTTAAACCGGAGTTTTTATCTTCTTTCCATTCAACTTTCATTGTATGCTCTTCGAAAAGGTCTTCTGACATTTTCTCAACGACTTCTTGTGGTAGTTTAAAGTAATACCTCTCAAGAAGCAACCTTTTTACATGTGTATGCTTTTCATGGGTGAGTCCGTTGTAAATTCTTCTATAAACCAGGTTCTTTAAGGTATCAAATGGTGCTATTATATTTCGAACAGTTTCAACGGGCATATTAATCCCTCCCACCACACCAGGTTTTGTGTCACATAAATTATATACCCTTATATATAGGGTAAAAAATTAAAAGAATGTTTCAAAGTAGTTACTTATTTAGGAGGGCGGTATAAAATCCTGTAGATGAGGTAGGAAAGTTTTATCTTTCTATGATATCTTTCGGCAGCTTCAAGGTTTCTTAAGGAGTCATAAGCGTTCGGTCCGATGTTATACGCTTTTATAGCTTTTTCCAAATTGCTGTATCTCTTGATAAGATATTTTAAATACAACACCCCTGCCTCAATATTTGAAGCAGGGGTTGTTATGTCTATTTTTCTTTTTGTCTTTTTGGAAAGCCACCTGGCTGTGTCTTCCATAACCTGCATGAGCCCTTTGGCTCCTATTGGAGATACCGCATCTTCTTTAAAGCCACTTTCAACTTTAATAAATGCCATAATAAGGAGTGCATCTAATCCGTTATCTTTTGCAACGTTATTGATAGTGTCGTAATACTTAAGTGGAAATAAATTAACGGCTTTATATAAAATCAAAACGACTAAAAAAAACAATAAAGTCGCAACAAGCAATTTCATTTTTCTAATTTCTTTATCAATACCTCTTTGTAAATTTTCTCAACCTTGTCAAGATCAAAATTACCGTGAGTTACTCCCAAATGTTTGGCTTTTGAGGTTCTTTCAGCCCATGTTTTTATTTCTTCTTCAGAAACTTCTATGTTTGCTTTGTAAACTCCTACTTCTTTTAGGAAGCTTTCAAGCCCTTCAAGCCCTTCAAAGACTTCCACCGCTTCTTTTACCTTTTCTTTTGCTTCTTTACTCATAACTTTCAAAGTTTCAACAAGGAACATTCCTGTAGCCTGTCCATGTTTTACTCCTTTGAATGTTGTTACAGGATACCCAAAAGCGTGATTCACCGTTGTTCCAGCCTGTGCTATAACTATTCCTGCTAAGGTAGATGCATACATCATTTTCTCTCTATATTCATAATTATCGGGATTTTCCATCGCCTTTGGAAGATAATCTTTTATAAGAGATATAGCCTCTTTTGCCAAAAGCCTTATAAATGGATTTGACCTTTTTGAAACATAACCTTCAACGACGTGAGACAGCGCATCTATACCAGTTGACATAGTAAGGTATTCTGACATAGTAAGAGTGTATTTCGGATCAGCAAAAGATAGTGTTGGAAATGTAAAAGGTGTTCCAAAGCCACCTTTGTTGCCATTATCGTCGGTTATTACAGAATACTGCGTTACTTCACTTCCGGTGCCGGAAGTTGTTGGAATCGCAACAACCGGTAGCATCTTTGAATATTTTTCAGTATCAAAAATTTCCGGAACTTTTAATTCCGGATTTGCTAAGAGTACCGAGAGAGCCTTGGCAAAATCTATTGGACTTCCTCCGCCAAGTCCTACGATGAAATCTACTTTTTCATCTTTGTACCTGGAAAGAGCATTTCTTAACATATCGAAAGATGGATTCTCTTTAACTTCGTCATATATTTCGTACTCTATTCCAAGTTGCTTTAAAACCTTCTCAAGGTCTTCTAAAGAACCGTTCTTTTGTGAACTTTTCCCGGTTGTCACAATACATCTTCTTCCAAGGTTTTTGATGAGCTTTCCATTTTCCAAAAGAGCGTCTTTTCCGAAATAAAGTTCAACAGGTTCATAATACCTCCACATCACATCTCAATCCCCCTTCTCGCCTGTACTCCCTTTTGATAATAATGCTTTATTTCTTTCATCTCAGTAACAAGATCAGCAATTTCGATAAATTCTTCAGGTGCGTATCTTCCGGTAAGCACAAGCTCAACACCTTCAGGTTTTGCTTTTATGACTTCCATAACTTCTCCAACAGAAAGCACCTTCATGTGAACAGAAACATTTACTTCATCCAGTATAACAACATCGTAACCCTCTTCAAAAGCTTTTAATGCTCTTTTAATGCCTTTTCTTGCAAGTTCTTTAATTTCTTCAGAAGGTTCACCAATAATAAACTCCTTTGTTCCATACAGTTCATAATCTATACCAAGTTTTTTGAAAGAAGCGTGCTCGCTGTACTCCTGTCCCTTTAAGAATTGGATTATTATAACCTTAAAACCAGTTCCTGCTGCTCTCATCGCAAGTCCAAATGCAGCTGTCGATTTTCCCTTTCCATTTCCTGTATAAACCTGGATGTAACCTTTTTTCATTTAACCATCTCCCGCATAATGTATGAAACTTAATGCGTTATTTGCATGAAACTTTCAAACATTATTTTACTATCATTTATGCTCAAAATCACCATTTAATTACTGCTGTGTTTCTTAGGAGTGCTATAATTCTAAACGAGTGGCGTTCAAGGAGGTTTCACATCAGCGATGAAACTTAAGTTATTATTAATCTTGCTTTTGATCTTTGTAGTGTCCATTAATGGTTTTTCTTACAATTTGCCCTCAGATAAATTAAAGCACATAGCTATTAGTTTCTCCATGAGTCTTTTTCTGCAGCCGTACGTTGGCTATCCAGAAAACTTGTTCATTACCTTAGGGTTGGGTGTGGGGAAGGAAGTGTACGACTTTTTTTCTAAAACAGGTCATGCGGATTTTGCGGATTTAATAGCAGATTTATATGGTGCTGTACTATCTGTAAGGGAACTTTCAAATTGTGCGAATAAGAGACTTTGTATAGGTATAGTATGGGTCTTTTAAACAACCTCAAACAGCGGCTACAAAGATGCTTTTTTAATTAGGATTATATGATATTCATTTAACCCAACTTGAGACTTTTGTTTTTTGAAAAGATATGAACATCTCCCATATCGTATGATGCCTGATGCTTAACAAAATTTATACGAAACTACCTACTTCAGTACCATTTTACTATTGTTCACACTCAAACTTGCTACCTAAATCTCCCTGCTTTTTCCATAATTTCTTCTGTTATTTTATAGGCTGTTGCTTGGAGTTTCATCATTTCAGAGAATCGTAGGAGAATATTTCGCTATTCAATATGATATCTTGTTATTTTTTTGTCTTCTTTCCTTTAGGATACCTTTTAGTTTTATCTTTTCCGCTTGATATGATTTTACCATGTGTAAAAAATTCTAAGAGTTAGTGAACTGAATTCATAATTCCTAAAGATTTCTGAATATGAAGGGTGGCATGTTGCCACCCCTTAGTTTTGTGCTTTCTTTTTTGAATTTCACGATTCAGGATCAAATTTTTTTTGTCACATCACTGCTGCTCGAGCTCCCTTTTGCGTTCTTCTATGATTTTTTCCTGAATGTTCGGTGGAACTTCCTGGTATTTTAAGAATCTCATTGTGAAGTAACCTCTTCCGCTTGTTATTGAGGAAAGTTTGCTGGAAAAGTCAAGCATTTCTGCCAGTGGAACTTCTGCTTTTATTTTTGTCAAACCCTTTCCTGCTGGCTCCATACCAAGAGGTCTTCCTCTTCTTCCAGAGATTTCCCCTGTTACATCACCCGCGTTTTCATCAGGTACGAAAACCTCAACTTCCATTATAGGTTCGAGTATAACGGGATTTGCTGCTTCCATTCCTTTTTTGAAGGCCTGTATAGCAGCAATCTGGAAGGAGATATCCGAGGAGTCAACTTCGTGATAGGAACCGTCGTAAAGTACAACTCTTACATCAACAACCGGATATCCTGCAAGGACACCTTTTTTCATTGCTTCTCTTATTCCCTTATCAACGGATGGTATGAAATTCTTTGGTATAACTCCACCAACTATCTGATCTACAAATTCATAACCCGTTCCTCTTGGAAGAGGTTCAAGCCTTATCTTAACATGTCCATACTGGCCGTGACCGCCAGTTTGCTTTTTGTGTTTGTGCTCAGCGTCGGCTTTCTTTCTTATGGTTTCTCTATAGGCTATCTTAGGTTTTCCAAGGTCAACTTCAACGCCAAATATGCTTTTAAGCCGTTCCACCATAACCTCAAGATGGGTAGCGCCAAGCCCTGAAATGACCGTTTCCTGAGTTTCTGGATCGTATTCCCATTTAAATGTTGGGTCAGAGTCGGCAAGTCTTGCAAGTCCATTGCTTATTTTGTCTATATCCTGCTTGGATTTCGGATTAACGGATCTTGAATACATTGGTTCAGGATATTTTGGAAGCACAACCTTGAGCTTTCTGTCTTTGTGTACGAGGGTATCGCCAACAGCAGATTCAGAGAGTTTCAAGAGAATTGCTATATCACCAGCTTCAGCTTCTTCAACCTCAACTCTATCATTGAGTAGAGGAACATGTATATGCCCGACTTTTTCTGTATTTTCCTTTCTCATGTTTATGAAGCTATCTCCAACTTTGAGTTTTCCAGCCAAGACTTTAAGATATGTTATCTTTCCAACGAATTTTGAAACTTCAGCCTTGAATATAACACCTACAAATGGTTCTTCATTGTCGAGTTTTATCTCAACCTCGTCACCGCTGTTAAGAACTGCTTTATATGGTTTTGCTTCAGCTGGTGAAATACCAATTTCGAAAAGTCTATCGAGGAGCGTGTCTATTCCTACTATCTTTTCAGCAGAACCTACAAGCACAGGTACAACTTCAGCAGAAGCATAGCCTTTTCTCAAGGCCTGGAAGATCTTTTCTGGTTCAACTTCTCCCTCTTCCAGATATTTTTCCATGAGTTCTTCATCAAGTTCAACTATATCTTCTATTGAATTGTTCTTTATCTCTTCTACAAAATCCGCTACATCTGCTGGCACTTCAGTTTCTACGGCTTTACCACCATCGTACACATAAGCCTTTCCGGAAAACACATCGACAACACCTTTGAAGCTATCTTCTTTTCCAATTGGTATAAGTACTGGAATTATTTTTCTTTCGAATCTTTCTTTAAGATCTTCAAGAACCTTTTGAAAATCTGCTCTTTCCTTGTCCATTTGATTAACAAAGACCATGATTGGTTTTTCCATCTCTTTGGCTATTTGCCAATACCTCTCTGTTTGAATTTCCACACCAGCTGTTGCATTGACAACCATAACAATATTTTCAGAGACAAAAAGCGCGTTTATAACTTCACTCATGAAGTCTCCAAAACCAGGGGTATCGATAACCGTTACTTTTCCATCTTTCCATTCAAATGTTGCAAGGTGAGAAGTTACAGAAGAAGCCTTTTCCTGTTCGATCGGGTCATAATCAACAACCTTTGGGCCAGGCTTATCTACCTTTCCAACCAGACCCAACATGGAAGAAAGAAGATGGGATTTTCCAGAGCCGTTATGTCCAACCAAAGCCACAGTTCTTCTCTTTTCTATGGGAACCTGTTTCACTGCCGTTCACCTCCTGCGAATATTGAGTTCTGAACTTTTTGAATTATATCATTATTATTTTATCAGTTTAAACCTTACTTTAGATAGTCTCTAATAACTTTACCTATGCTATTTGTGATTTCTGTTGCAGAAAAGCTGTATTGAGAATCAGCGTATTTAGCAGTAAGACCGTGAATGTAAGCGGCGACTACGGAAGCGTCTTTTGCGTTCAATCCTTGTGCCATAAATGAAGTGATCATTCCTGTGAGCACATCACCACTTCCGCCTTTTGCAAGTCCAGAATCGCCAGTTATATTGAAGTAAGTTTCGATTCCGTCAGTTATTATGGTTGTAGCCCCCTTTAGGAGAACTACAATTCCATATTCTTTCGCAACTTTTTCAGCCAGTATGTAGTTGTATTTTGCATCCTGGATAGATTTTCCCAAAAGCCGTGCAAATTCTCCAGGATGGGGTGTTACAACCGTAGGAGCTTCTCTTCCTTTAAAGAATGTTATATCCAGGTTGTTGAGCGCATCCGCATCAACGACAGCAGGTTTTTCTATCTTAAGAATACTCTTTACAAAGTTATGAACCTTTTTACTCTGAGAAAGCCCGGGACCTATGGCAAATACATCTATCTTTTTCAAAAAGTCTTTTACAAACTCTACAGATTTCTCACAAAAGTATCCATCGCAGGACGGAACAGGAATAGTTATAACTTCTGGTGCTACCATCGCAGGGACTTCATGAATCTCTTCAGGAACAAGAAGGTATGTAAGCCCTGCGCCTGATTTTAAAGCGCCGAGAGCGGAGAGCACAGCTGCGCCTTTGTACATTTTGCTTCCCGCAACTATTGCCACTTTTCCAAAAGTTCCCTTGTGAGAGTCTTTAGGCCTGTGTGGGAGAAGAGACTTTACAAAATCAGCGGTTGTTAAATAACGCCTGATGTTGAACTTATCTGTCAGGTATTTTGGGATGCCAATAGAGGCAACTTTAAGCTTACCTGTGTGTTCTCGTCCTGGATATAAAATATGACCAATTTTCGGATACGCGAAGGTTACTGTGAGATCACATTCAACAGCTTTTCCCATGGCTTTTCCGGTATCAGAATCTATACCACTTGGTATGTCAACACATACTTTGTAGGCTGGTGACATGTTTATCATATCTATAATTTTTGCGACTTCTTCTCTTACTTCACCTTTCAATCCTATTCCTAAAATTGCATCTATCACGACATCGGCACTTATTAGAAGACTCTCAAAAGCGGAAAGATCAATGTCCTCGCCAAGAACGAGGTAATTTCCTCCCATTTTTTTGTAAATTTCGAAGTTTTCTTTTGGCTCTCCTTTGAGTTCTTTTGACAAAAGCACAACGTTGACATCAGAGGAATAATCAAGAAGGGTTCTTGCGACAACAAGGCCATCTCCACCATTGTTTCCCTTGCCAATCACTATAACAAATGATTTGTTATAAAGCTCTTCCATTTCGTGTTCAAGTGCCAGAACAACGGAAACTCCTGCTCTTTCCATTAAAACTCTTGAAGGAATCCCGAGATTCTCTATCGTAAACCTATCCATCTCTTTCATTTCAGATGATTGCAGAACTCGCATCTATCTCACCCCTTAGTAACTTATTGAAGCAATCCCTGCAGACTGCTATGTACTTTTCTTTCCCACCCACATCTATCTCGCTCTCCCCACCAGAAGTTTTGAAAGTAAGAGTTGCGTTATGTTCACCACAAATTGAGCATACTGCTTTCTTTTTTATAACTGAATCCGCTAAAGCTAAAAGCTTCATTGTTGTAGGAAATGGATTTTGTTTGAAGGAAAGGTCAAGTCCCGCGCAAAAGACATCAATACCTTTATCAATTAACTCTTTTACCACAAAGAAAAGGTTCTCATTGAAAAACTGGCTTTCATCAATGAAGACTGCTTTTGTACTGTCATCAATGTGGTCAAATATTGAATTAGGATCATTTATTGCGATAGCATCAACCTCTATTCCAGAATGAGCTTTTATCTTTTCCATGGAGTACCTTGTATCTATAATAGGTTTGAACATTTTTATGTTCTTTCTTCCAAGGGTGTATATCTCAACGAAAGAAAGTAGTTCGGTTGTTTTTCCTGAGTACATCGGACCTGTAATTACTGTGAGTTTCCCTGCCATTTTCTCCCTCCTTACATTGGAAGTTGGAGTATATCAAGATCGTAAAATGTGACAGAAGATGGATCAAATACAAGAGTAACTGTTCCGATGGGGCCGTTTCTTTGTTTCCCTATTATTATCTCTGCTTCATGGGGTTCATGGATTCTATCAGATTTTTTATAGTATTCCTCTCTGTATATGAATATAACTGTATCCGCATCCTGTTCTATAGCACCAGACTCTCTAAGGTCACTAAGACGGGGCCGCTTGTTTTCTCTTTGCTCAACGGCTCTTGAGAGCTGCGACAGAGCTATTATAACCACATCAAGCTCCCTTGCAAGAAGTTTCAAAGACCTCGAAATTTCCGAAATTTCTTGCTGACGGTTTTCCTTGGATGATTTAAGATGCATAAGTTGCAGATAATCTACAAATATAACATCTATTCCAAATTCTTTTTTCATTCTTCTTGCTTTTGCTCTGAGTGTTCGTGGATCAAGAGATGCTTCATCATCGACAACTATGTTTGATTTATAAAGCTTCTCAGTTGCAACTGTAAGTCTATCCCATTCCTCTGAGGTAAATTCTCCTGTTCTCAGTTTGTGAAGATCAACATGGGCTTCCATTGCAAGAAGTCTTTGGGCGAGCTGTTCAGCAGACATTTCTAAACTGAATATTCCGACGGGGGTGGAGTATTTTATGGCCATGTTTCTTGCAAGACTCAGTGCAAATGCTGTTTTACCAACCGAAGGTCTTGCTGCGATTATAACGAAGTCTGACTTGTGGAAACCTGTTGTGAGTTTATCAAGTTCGGAGAATCCCGTTGGAATTCCCGTAACGAGTGGTGCAGCTTCGCCAAGTTCCTCTGCACGCTCTTGAACTTTTTCAAGTTCTTCGAAAACATCATGCATTATTTGTTTAATATGAGAATAGTTTTTAAGGGCTCGGGACTCTGCTATTTCGAAGATGAGTTTCTCTGCGCTGTCAAGAACCTCGTCTATATCAGATTCTTCTGAAGCCATTTCAACTATCCTGCTTGAGGCTGTTATAAGTTGTCTGAGTATAGATTTATCTCTAACTATTTTTGCATAGTGAGCAACATGGGCTGCTGTAGGCACAACATCAGCAAGTCTTGCAACTTCAAGCTCTCCGCCCACAACATCCAGCTTTTGCATGGCTTTTAATTTTTCCGACACCGATATAACATCTACAGGCTCTCCTTCGTCATAGAGTTTCTCTATGGCTTGGAAGATTAATCTGTTTTTTGGGTAGTAAAAGTCGGAGGAATTTACAATCTCCATTATATCGTTTATAACGTTTGGGTCTATGAGAACACTGCCTATAACTGCTTCTTCAGCTTCCTGACTGCTCGGTGGTACCTTTGCCATTTAAATCACCTCACATAATTCCAAAGTTCATATCCCCTGTCATAATATCATAATCGAAATGTTTATCGGGGAAGTCTGAAAGTTTGAATGATATAGAAAATTTTGAAATATTCAGAGATTCTCTATAAGACAGGCTTAAAGCTGTTGAAAATACCCATTTATGCAACATTTTTGTCAAAGACAGGGTAAACGATGGAACAGTCCATTTTTCACCATCATAGTTTAAGTTGGTTTTTAAAGTGTAATATGGGTCACCACCTTTCACGCTATAGGAGAATGTAAGATATTTTCTTTCAGAGATTATATAGTCGTTGTATTTTAATGTTATGGAGGATTTAACTTTGCCTTTTCTTATGTATCCTTTAACATAGAAGTAATAAAGTTTTATAGGATCAACATCTGTTCGTATCTTAAAGTTTCCAGAAAGTGAGAACTTTCTATCAAATAATTCGAAGGATTTAGTAGAGAATTTATCTACAATTTCTTTTATTGGTTTTTCTTGATTCAAGTAATATATAAATGATATGGAGTTCTTCAATGTGTTTCCTTTTAAATTTTGACCCATAACCATGGAAACGGAATTAAAAGGTTCTTCCTCATCATAGTGATATTTTGTGGATGCGGAAAAAGATAAAGTTAAGTTTCCAAGTTTTGTCGAATATTCTAAATTGAGTAAAGGATCGTCCCATCTATCTTTCGTTTTTAGAAAATTGTAGGAACTTTTTGCAGATAACATTAGTCCAATAAATGGCGGTTTGAAAGACAAAGAAACATCTGATTTATGTGTTGTGGCTGTTTTTTCGAAATTATCGTCTTCATTCTCAACTTTTTTATAGCTTGATGATCTTTTGTAGTTAATGGAAGCTTTAATTGTGTTGTAAATATTGATGTTTACATCTGCTGCTCCATCATCATAAATGTAGTTTTCTGCATTCTCATCTTTCACTCTGACATCTTTATATTGAAAACTTTGTAAGAATTTTAAAGACGCAAAATTTGTTTTGATTTTCTTTGAAAACATATTCCATCTTATTAATGAATTACTTTTGTAGTATGTAAGATCAGTAGAAGAAAAAGAATACGTGAAAGTGTTGGATAAACCTAAAGAAGATCCTATTTCCTTTATTAATCCTTTAGATAAGGACACGCTGACTTTGCCATCATGTTTCATTTTGTCAAAATTATCAAATAAATCACCTTCACTGTAAGATAGATAGGACTGATGTTTAAAGTAAGACACAGTGATTTTTGAGTCTAATGTGTTTTTTGAGAATTTTTTCACATTCAAGCTTGGTAAAAGCCATGAAGTTACACCACCGGAATTTTTTCTGTTCAAGGTTATATAAAAAGGTATACCAAATAGCCTGTAGTATGTTGAATAAGTATAACTTGAGGATGTATTGGAAGTTTGTACTGAAAGAGAGGTTTTTTGAAGATTTTTGAACGAAAGCTTGAAGGAAAAATTCTCATTAGAATCACTTTTTGAATGACTGAGTGAAAAAGGATTGTCCATAATTTCGTCAGTTAGCATTAGCGAATATTTGGTTTTTCCATCTGAATCGCTTATTGAAAAAGCTGCAGCACCTGTGTTGGAGTACGAGGTATGAAAGTAAAAACTATTTATACCGGAACCTTCATAAGATACCTTAAGCCCCATTTTAAAAGTGGGACTATCTTCCAGAGATTGGTAAAAAAAAGGAAAGTACATTATCGGAAAGTTAAATATAGTCAAAAATATATTGCGTGATACGAAATATTTACCGGGAGATATTTCTGAGAATTCTGATGAGAGGTAATAGTGTGGAGATGGGTCATTACATGTGGTTACATAAACACCCTGTACTTTAAATACACTTCCTTTCTCAAATTTAATTCTATTTCCTGAAATGTAAAGTCGCTTTTTCTTTCCTTGAATTTTAGTGTCTATGAATCCTACAAAACCAAGCGCTTCATTGTTTTTATATTGGGCTACAATGCCTTCTGCTCGATTACCTTTTTTATCACTTAAGGTCATTTTTCCCATGCTATCTTTTATTATTACTTCTGTGGAATTTTTTGTATTTAATATTAAAAACTTTGTAAGAAATAATATGTTTTCTTCTTTTCTCTCCAGATTTGAAGTGGTATTAAAAAAGAAATAATCGGTTCTACTTGCTGATTGAATAATAAAAGATGCGGAATTGATTGTTATAGTACCCTCATCTGTTGTGAAAAACCCTCTGTTAACATAAAATGCCTGTCCAAAATCTTTATGCAGAGTTAAAGTTGAAGCGTTTAAAAAGCCATTATCTTTCACAATTGTTGCGTCATATAGTTCTAAGATGTTTTGGTCGAAGTGATAAACTCCTGTTGCCGCTTCTGCTATTTTGCTATCTTTTTCATAAATTTCTACATTTCCGACAAAGGTAGCTTTATCATTATCAATATAGGTGTTGTTTGCAATTACTTTGTATTCTGACCCGAAGTATGTGGAAGTTACGATGATCACGGCTATGAGAACGAGAATTTTTGAGTAAAATTCTCGGAGTTTCTGTATGAAAGCGGTATCAATGAAGATGAAAAGAATCAGCCCAGTTATCCCGAAGGAAATATCAGGGAGCCATGAAGCCAGAACAGGATTTATCAAATACTCTTTTCCTAAAGCGCTTATCCATGCACCTGAACCCTGGTACAGGACAACGAGGATAAAAGTTATGATAACTCCCCAGGATTTGCTTGTGAAGTTAAAAAGCAGAGAGAGTGATAGACCAACAAGTATGATTATTATTGGTGCGAGGGCAGTTGAATATCTGTTGTGAAGTTCTACTATCCATTTTGCCGCTCTTTTTTTGTCTTCTATGGATTTTATGACTTCGACAAGTTCAGAATGAGACAGTTTTTGGGGTGAAGATAAAGAAATTAACCTGCCAAAATCTCTATCCATTTCCAGCTTTAACTTTTTAAAAGATGAATCAAACTTCATGAAACCGTTGTCATCAACGAGATAGAACTTTCCATTTAAAAGGTACCAGAAATTTCCTTCTCTTACTGATTTTTCAGCGGTGGTGATTTTCTTTACTTTTCCTTGATATTCTATTATTAAAACATCTTTCATTACCTTCTCTTTTTTGTTGTACTGTCCCACATATATAAATTTGTTGTCATACTTTACGATAGAGTCTTCAACTAAATAGCTTTCTGCATGAGCTTTTTTATATATATACTTTGCCATGACCTCGTCAATTTTTACCTGATATTTGGGCACTAAATAATCATTCAAAAAATATGTTATACCGCTTAGCAGAACAGAGAGCAATAAAAATGGAACTATCAATTTTTTTAGCGAAATGCCATGAACCTGAAATGCCATTAATTCATTTTTCTCGTATAGTTCTGATATTGTCCAAAAAATTGAGAGAAGCACTCCTACGGGGATTCCCATAGCCGTGAAGTAGGGTAAGTAGTAATAAATTAGAAGTAAAAGTTTGTCAAATCCCACACGATTCTTTACGATGATGTAAGAGAGTTGATATAACACCTCTACGCTTACAAATATGATAAATCCACCTAAACCTATTAAAAAAGGGCCAAAGGATTTTTTGGTTATGTATTTTATAAGAAGTTTCAAATTTAGTTTCCCTCCGTCAGATCATTCTTTTTCCATATCCCAGTCTGTTTTTCAGAGCCATAAAGAAATCGTGATCCTTAGGCCTTAATATAGTAACATTTAATTCTGATTTTTTAACTTCTATTTCCTGTAGTTTTCCAATCAGCTTTCCGTCTAAAAGTATATTTGCATCGATATCAGTTTTTATGTTTATTACAGAGTTTGATGGTACTACTATTCCTCTGTTGAAAAGAAAATGGGGCAGGAGTGGCGTTATTTGCAGTGTTTCTGCATTTGGATGAACCACAGGTCCCCCAGCTGATAAGTTATAAGCAGTGGAGCCTGTTGGCGTGGATACTATAATTCCGTCTGCAAAAAACCAGAGAGGAGTTCCATTTGATACAACAACTTCTATCTCAATCATCCTTCCATCTATATCCTTTTCAAAAACCACATCGTTGAGAGCAAAAAAGCTTTCATTTTTTGCTTTTACCTCAATAAAAAATCTTTTTTCCTTTATTAAACAATTATATCTTATATCATCTGCTATTCTGGTAATATCATTAAAAGTATACGAACTTAGGAAGCCCAGCCTCCCGGCCTTTATGCCGAGGAGAGGTACCTTATCTTTAACTATCTTTGCGCACTTTATAACTGTTCCATCTCCACCCACAGCAAGAATAATGTCTACATTTTCTAAAGAGTTTGGTAGGTCATTAATGGAGGAGGTAAATTCTATATTGAATTTTCTTTCAAGATTCTCAGCTAATTTGCAAGCTACTTCTTCACTGCCATCTTTGTAGCAGATTCCGATTTTCATCTCAATCTCACCGCCAGATCAAAGAGACTTTGCACGACGAAGTTGTCAATAAATACGAGCAGCAGTATAGCTATCATGGGTGTAATATCTATCATTCCAATTGGAGGAATAAATTTTCTCAGAGGTCTTAAAACAATTTCTGATGAAGCATAAAAGAAGGAGCGAATAGGAGAGTAATAAGGCGAAGGAAACCAACTCATTAGTGCGTAAATGGCTATAGAAAAAATTTCATAGTAGATAAAAACCCTTAAGACAATAGCAATTGCCTTGAAAAAATTCCCCAATATAAACATTAAATTCACCTCCATGAACTTGTTTCCGTTTCCCTTATTCTATCACTTATATATCAATAATTCCTGTAGAAAAACAATTTCCGTTTTTCATGATGGGGACTGTATTTGTGATATCGATCTGAGAGGCAAATTTTATATCTTTTTCAAAACCAAGCTTTATAAGCTTCTGTGCGTGTGTGGATTTTAGAAGTTCTTTGTATATGTCATTTATACCCTCTGCATAACCACTGACAATTCTTGCCTGAGCATTTCCATATTTGAGGTTTTTAGCTATAAAACCTGCCAGCAAGCAATCTTCAAGAGAGATTTTTCCCAAAGTTCCAGAGCATACTATATTAGCTTTTCTCCTTCTTTTTATGCGTGCTAAAACAGCGCTAAGGTTCAGAAATGATGCTGCCAACACTTCCGAACATCTTACCATTTTAGCAGCTACAGTTCCATTGGAGGTTTTTAAGATTATATTTTTATCTTTGACAGCTTTTTCTGAAAATTCGAAGGGAGAGTTTCCCAAATCAAATCCAGAAATCTTAAGGCCGTCTTCTTCACCGGCCAGTATATAATCGGGATGATCTTCTTTTATTTTAAAAGCCTCTTCCTTACTTTCAACCGGATAAACACAATGCGCTCCATTGTGAAGCGCTGTTGTAATTGAAGTGGTTGCTCTCAGTACATCTATAATTACGCAAAGTTCTCCCTCTATTGGTTGTGGCAAAAAATATACATCAACGACTGTTTCCATATGCATTTTTTGCTAAACTTTTGTAAATCATGTTTGAAAGTGGTTTCATTTGAACATCCATTATTTTCTTTGAATACTCATACAAAATCATATCTCTATACACTTTCTCTGCGGAAGTTTCCGGAATTAAACCTGACTTTGGTATGCTGTCCCACATTTCCCTGAATATTTGATAGAAAAAGTAAGCTGCAAACTCGTTGATGGATTTTCTCATTGCTTTTTCCTTATCCTGCACAATCAATCCTTGAAGTTCTGCCATGGCGTTTATCTTCATATCACATCACCACCAATTGTGCATAAAGAACACCTGCTTCATGTAAGGTTTGCAAAATCGCTATTATGTCTTGAGGTGTTGCACCCAGAGCTTTAAGAGCTGCTACAAGGTTTCCTGTAGTTGCTTCTGTTTCCTCTTTTCCCATTATTTTACCGGATTTTATTGTGATGTTGAAATTACCATAAGAAAGTGAAAAGTCTGATATTTTTACCTCTCCTCCAAATATCACCGTTCCGGTTCTTTCATTGACTATAACCTTGGCAGGCTGGTCAGGCGCTACTTCTATGCCTTCCAGAATGGATAAGAATGTGATTATATCGTTCTTGAAAGCTTTTGGAATGGTGACTTTTATAGAACCTGGATCCACCGCTTTTGCTATATTCGAATTGAACTTTACATTTATAGCATTGGCAGCTCTTGCGGCTGTGGTTATGTCTGGATTGTTTAAAAGAATTGTTACAGTATCTTTATCAACTATACTTGCAGGAATTTCAGTTTCTACAATAGCACCCGAAGGTATGTAACCCACCACTTTGTATCTCTTTTGAAGATTGGAACTTCCCTTTACCTCCTGACCGCCAATACTTATTGAACCCTGAGCTACCGCATATACTTTGCCGTCGGCACCATAAAGAGGGGTTTGGACCAGTAAACCTCCTTCAAGGGATTTAGCATCACCAATAGAGGCGACGACAACATCAAGCCTCATTCCTTCCTTATAAAATGGAGGGATGTCTGCAAGAACCATAACCAGGGCGGTATTTTTAGTTTTAAGTTCTGCAGGATCTATATTCACTCCAAAGTGGGAAATCATATTGGCAAGGAGAGTAGAATTAACTTTGTTGGAATCCCCACTACCATTCAATCCTATAACTACTCCAATACCGAATAGCTGATTATCTCTTGCTCCTCTGAATGCTGCTATGTCTTTTAGCCTGACTATGCTTTGAGTGAATCCAATAGTTAAAAACACAGTAATTAATGTCAATGCCAAGACTTTTTTCATCATCCCACCTCACATGAAGATATTGGAGATAAGAGATAAAAAGTATGCGAGCCAGGAATCTGGTTCATCAGGACTCTTTTTGAACACAACCTCATCATCCACCCATATCTCTGCTTCTGCCATATCTCTTGAATCGACTGTATTGTCTGCTGCTATATCTTCTGGTCTTACTTTTCCTTTAATTATTATCTCCTTCATTGCTCCTCCTATCTTTATCCTTTTATTTCCTTTTACTATCAAATTTCCATATTCATCCTTTCCAACCACAACTGAGGAGATTTCAAGGACAACTTTCGCTGAAACCTGGTTTTCCCTTTGGTAGGTGTCACTTATATTTTCGGTTGGTATGTAGCTTGATGCTTTAACACCCGTAAAGGCATTTAATACGTAATCGATGAAGTCAGAAATTGTTTTAAAAGGATTAAAGCCATTTGATTTTGTCGACGCAGTAGGAATTTCATAAACAAGCACTTTGACTATGTCTCCAACGTTCTCAGCCTTTTTTACTCTAATAAGGTTTATTTCACCTTTTTTCCATAGTGATTCACCAAAGAGCGAAATATTGGAAAAAATAAGTATTGTTATTGAAACTCCTATTAACACCAACCATGAAGATGTTCTTTTCATCTTTCCACCTCCAGGACTTTAACCCGTTTGTCCTTTAGAAGAACTCCCTTTAATATTTTTCCACTTGTAAGGTTCTTTACCCTAATGGTATCTCCAATATAGCCTTCCTGGAGGGCTTCCACCATTACAGTTATATATATTCCCGGAAGTTCAACGAAAGCAATTAATATTTCGCCTTTTATAACATCTGGTTTTCTTTTTATTGAGTCAAGAGTTAATATTTCGCCAACTTTTAGGGTTTTTCTTGCTTTAGAGTAGTAAGCGTCTTCGGTAGAAGCTGGCGTTGAAATTATCTGGAGTATATCTACTCTTTTGTATTCGAGATCGTCCGGATATACTGTCTGGCCGTAAAAGACAGGTTTTTTTAATACAAGAACGTTCCTGTAGCATGATACTTTAAGTTTTAAGGAAAGATAGTAAGTTTTATTTTCATTTTCATAAGTTACAAATGCACTGAAAATTCCCCTTCCAATTCTTGTGTATTTGACGTACTTTTTTCCGGTGGAAACTTTTCCACTGTAGCTGAGAAGGTTCCAGGAAGAGGGGGCAGAGCATTGTGCAACTTCTGAAGCTATTTTAAGAGCAATATAAGATGCCTCATTTAAAATTTCCTCGGGTGTTTTATTCGTTTTTGAAGAAGTTTTGCTGGAGTTTTTCTTCACTATGATAGTAATTCTTGAAGACTCGAAGGTTAACTCTATGTTCTTTCTTTGGGCCAGACTTTCAATATAAGATGAGAGTAATGTGTATGTACCTTCTTGATAATAATAACCTACTGTTATTGAAGATAATATTTCTTTAGCATCCTCTGGAGGGTTGTACGCCATATTAAAAACAGTGACCCTCCCCGGGGTCACTTCTATTGTTTTTGGTATAAATACGTTGGACAATGCTATTATACCAACGATAAGGATGAAGGCTACTATATACTTACCCGTTTATGATCACCTCTTAATTGTAGTTAGTGTTCTTAACATATCATCAGCTGTCATTATTGCTCTTGAGTTAAGTTCGTAAGCTCTTTGTGCAGTGATCATTCCAACCATTTCTTTAACAACATCAACGTTAGACTTTTCGAGATAATTCTGGCGTATAGCTCCAAATCCGTCCTGTCCTGCTGTTCCTTCAATTGGTTCTCCTGATGCTCCAGTTTGCACGAAAAGATTGTTTCCAATAGATTTCAAACCTGATGGATTTACGAATCTAACAAGAGTGATTGTTCCAACAGTTTGTGTTGTGCCATCGGAAAGTTCGACGACGACGTTTCCATCCTCTGTTATTGTGATGGATGTGGCATTCTGCGGAATGGTTATATTAGGAACTAAGAAGTAGCCGTTTGAGGTGACGAGTCTTCCTTCAGAATCCAGCTTGAATGAACCATCCCTCGTGTAGGCTATCCTACCGTCAGGAAGCTGTACTTGAAAAAATCCATCTCCAGTTATTGCCATGTCAAGGGAGTTACCCGTATATTCCAGAGTCCCCATTGTGAATATTCTTGTACTTGCAGAAACTCTCGTTCCCAGACCAACATAAAGTCCTGTTGGTGTAACGGAACCTCCCACTATAGGGGCTCCAGAACTCTTTGCGTGTTGATATATCAAATCCTCAAATTCTGCTCTGACCTTTTTGTAGCCTGATGTGTCAACATTTGCAAGGTTGTTGGATATGGTATCGAGTTTAAACTGTTGAGCAAGCATTCCGGTTGCTGCAGAATAAAGGGAAATCATCATTCTATCATCTCCTTTCATCTAAGTGTTCCAACGCTATTGAAGAGTCTTCCTAAGAGTTCATCAGATGTTGTTATAGATCTTTGCGCAATTTCAAAGTGTCTCAAAGCTTTTATCATGTTTACCATTTCTCTGAGTGCATTCACATTTGATTTTTCGATGTACCCTACTTTAAGTCCTAATTTTGCAAAAGAAGCCTTGCCTGACTCGTCAGTTTCTCTAAAGTAATTGTAGCCTACTTTCTTTAGCTTGTTTGGGTTCTTGAAAACAACAGTTGCGATCCTGGCAATTTTTTCATTGCTGCTGTCATAAATAGTTCCATCTTCTGAAATATATGCATCGTTCGGGATTTTTATTTTGTTTCCATTTTCACTCAGGACGAAGTCTCCTCTACCTGTAACCAGAAAACCTTCTGCGTTTCTTTTAAAATTACCTGCTCTTGTGTACAAAGTCGCTCCATTCCTATCAACAACGAAAAAGCCTTCTCCATTAATAGCAATGTCGTAAGGATTTCCTGTGTATTCCAAGGGGCCTTGAGTTATGACAGGTTTAACTTCATCAAGGACAACTGCACCTTCCAAAACACCGATTGGATGTAAATTATTAAATGGATTATCGCTTGCATTGGAAAACATCATTCTATCCATATATGTTTTAAAAGCAGCTACATCTTTTTTATAACCGACGGTATCAACGTTTGACAAATTGTTAGAGATTAAATCCAATTTGTACATATCATTGAGCATTCCCATAGTAGATATATACATTCCTCTTATCATAGTTAATCACCTCTCGTAAGTTTCAGCTACAGTTTGGAGAAGCTGCTTATCGTCAAGGAGAATTCCGGTTCCTTTTGCAACACTCATTATAGGATCTTCCGTTGTCATTGCCTTTACACCTATTTCTTCTTCAATAGCTCTGTCAATTCCTCTTATAAGTGATCCTCCGCCGGTTAAAATTATTCCATTTTCTATAATATCAGAGGCTAACTCTGGAGGAGTTATTTCAAGGATTGCCTTTAATTTCGTTACTATAGTGTTTATCGCAGGTCTTATAGCTTCCATAACATCATCGGAATTAATAACATCAGTTCTTGGAAGGCCTGATACAGCATCTCTACCTCTTATTTCCATTTCGAAGGTATCGTAATCAGGATGCACCTTTCCTATATTCTTTTTAATTTCTTCCGCTGTAGTTTCTCCAATAACAAGGCCATATTTCTTTTTCACGTATTTAACAATAGCTTCATCCATAGTTGTTCCTGCAACTTTTATTGAGTCTCCTACTACGATTCCCCCTAAACTTATGACAGCTATGTCCGTAGTTCCCCCCCCGATGTCTATTACCATACTTCCTTCAGACTTTGTTACATCTATGCCAGCGCCTATTGCTGCAGCCAGTGGTTCAGATACTATATGGACTTTCCTTGCTCCAGCGCTTATTGAGGCTTCAAATACTGCCCTTTTTTCAACACTGGTTATTTTTGTAGGAACACCTATAACGACTTCTGGTTTAAAGAATTTGAATTTACCGATGGTCCGCTTAAAAAATTCCCTTAAAACTGCTTCTATTACTTTATAATTGGCTATAACACCATCTTTCATTGGTTTTATGGCGACAAGATCTTTGTGGGTCTTTCCTATCATTTTTCTGGCATCTTCACCAACAGCAATAATTTCACCTGTTTTTCTGGATACAGTAACAACAGAAGGTTCATAAAGCACGATTCCTTTACCTTTCTGGTAAACAATAAAGCTGGCAGTTCCTAAATCGATTCCCAAATCGCCCTTTGCCACAGTATACCTCCTTCCTCATCTCTATCATTCTACATTTTTGTATTTTATTCCTTATTCATCTCGAAAATACAAAAACGCGGGGTTACCCCCGCGCTGAGCATCTGACAAAGAAAATGCCCATTTATTTTACATTCTCCATTATGTTTCCAAGTTCCACTTTTTCTTCCGCACTTAGTATTTTATCAATATCAAGAATTACCATCATACTGTCATTAAGTTTTGCGATACCTAAAATGTAATTTCTTCCAACTCCTCCTATTTCAGATGGCGGTTCTTCGAGTTGGTCTTGATTGATGCTTAAAACTTCCTTTACGTCATCAACCAAAAGCCCAACTTGCCTTTTGTCGAGATTTATGACCACGACTTTTGCCCTTTTCTTTTGTTCTTCATCGAGGTCTTCTATGTAGAATTTCTTTCTAAGATTTATAATAGGAACCACTTTACCTCTAATGTTCATGACGCCTTCAACGAAATCGGCAGATTCCGGTATTTTGATTATTTTCCCGAATTCGACTATGCTGTCTACTTTCATAATATCTACTCCAAAATCTTCATTTCCTAACACAAAGCTAACAACTTTGAATTCCAATGATTTCACCTCCCAGATAACTATTTTAACACAATTAATTCCTGCCCGGTTTCTATTGTGTCTCCTTCTTTAACCAAAACTTTAGCAACTGTACCAGGAAAGTCGCTTCTTAATTCGTTTTCCATTTTCATAGCTTCAAATATCAAAACAGGGTCACCAACATTGATTTTCTGCCCTTCACTTACAAGAATCTTAACGACAACTCCGGCCATAGGAGATTTTAATACTTTTTTTCCAGTTGTACTTCCCTTTGATTCAGATTTATGTAACGAAGACGGGTTAGGTTGTGTATCAGATTGTTTTGACACAATTTCCGCAGTTTTAGTTTCCTCTATCTTGGTTTGAATAACCTTACTTTTTTCTGATTTTTCTTCTACTTCTTCCACCTCTACTAAATATTCCTTTCCATTGACTTTTACTCTATATTTCTTGACCATTTTCTAACCCCTTTCCATCCCGTTTTTTTCCAATATGTCCATCCATGTTCTCCAAGTTTCTTTACTCTTTTTATTTTTTTTATTTTGTATACTTTACCGCTATCAAATAGTGTTAAAGCTCCAGCTATTGCTGCAATGATCTCGTTTTCTTCTGCTTCTTTAATAGGAATTTCCACACTTTCGAAGGTTTTTCTCTCTTTCTTCAAAACTACAGAAAAGAGCTCAAAAGTTTTAAATATGGTGAGTAATATAACAAAAACGCTGAAAACTGTAAAAAGTCCTACAATAGTTATACTCCATACGCTATATTCCATCACTTCACCTCACAGTGGAATATTTCCATGCTTTTTCTTTGGCCTTGCTTCTACTTTAGTGGAAGATATATCGAGAACCTTGGCAAGCCACTCTCTTGTATTTATTGGGTCTATAACTTCGTCCACATAACCTCTTGAAGCTGCCATGTATGGATTGGCGAATTTTTCTTTATACTCCTCGATGTATTTTTTTCTTGCTTCTTCCGGATTTTCCGCACTACTAATCTGTTTTCTAAAGATTATGTTAACAGCTCCTTCTGGTCCCATGACGGCAATTTCTGCGGATGGCCACGCAGCTACGAAGTCAGCACCCAAATGCTTGCTTCCCATAGCAATATATGCCCCTCCGTAGGCTTTTCTTAGTATTATCGTTATCTTTGGAGATGTGGCTTCACTATAGGCGTAAAGTATCTTAGCACCATGTCTTATAATTCCGCCATGCTCTTGACCAACTCCCGGTAAAAAGCCTGGAGTATCGACAAAAGTGACTATTGGTATGTTAAAAGCGTCCAGAAATCTTATAAATCTTGCTGCTTTATCGGAGGAGTCTATATCAATAGAGCCGGCTAAATAAGATGGTTGATTGGCTACTATTCCCACTGCTTTTCCGTTTATTCTTGCAAAACCAACAACAATGCTTTTTCCAAAGTTTTCGTGAATTTCAAAAAATGTTCCTTCATCAACCACAAGATTTATAACATTTCTAACGTCGTATCCTTTCCTTGGGTCCGTTGGGACTATATCGTAAACATTTTCTGGCATAGAAAGATCATAATTACCTTCAATAATTGGTGGATCTTCCATGTTGTTTTGCGGAATATATGATAAGAGCTTTTTAGCAAGAAGCATTGCGTTTTCATCATCAGAAGCTATAAAATGAGCATTTCCACTTTTTGTATTATGAATAATAGCTCCTCCTAAACTTTCAAAGTCCACGTCTTCCCCTGTAACTGCTTTTATAACCTGAGGGCCCGTTATGAACATATAGGACTTTTTGTCTACCATAATTATAAAATCCGTTATAGCAGGAGAATAAACCGCACCTCCAGCACATGGGCCAGCTATAATACTTATTTGTGGAATAACACCAGATGCCAGAGTATTTCTTCTGAAAATCTCGCCGTATCCAAATAATGAATCAACTCCCTCCTGTATCCTGGCACCACCCGAATCGTTTATACCAATAAGAGGGATTCCCATTTTCATAGCAATATCCATAACTTTTGCAATCTTTTTTGCATGCATCTCACCTAAAGATCCACCCATTACTGTAAAGTCTTGAGCAAATACTGCTACTGGTCTTCCATCAATTTCACCAATTCCCGTAACAACACCATCAGCTGGTATTTCAGCCCTGTCAAGTCCAAAAAAGGTATTTCTGTGCTTTACAAATTTGTCAAGTTCTATAAAACTTCCTGAATCCAGAAGTATCTCGAGCCTTTCTCTTGCAGTTAACTTTCCTTTTTCGTGTTGCTTTTTTATCTTATCTTCTCCACCACCTAACTTGATTCTTTTATCCATCTCCTTGAGCTTTTCAACAAGTTTTCTCATAGTTCTCCTCCCTCCACAAGTTCAATTAGAAGTCCCCCGGTTGTCTTGGGATGCAAGAAAACTACTTTCGTTCCATGTGCACCTTTTTGTGGCTGTTCTGAAAGAGGTTTTATGCCGAGCTCTTTTGCTTTGTTTATGTACTCTTCAATATTTTCAACCTTTAAAGCTATATGATGAAAACCTTCACCTCTTTTTTCAAGAAAAGAGTGTATTTCACTGTTTTCTGAGATCTCCTCTAAGAGTTCAAAACGACTTTCACCAATTTTAACAAAATAAACTTTCAGCCCTCTTTCTGGCAGTTCTTCTGAGTAATAAACATCAAGTCCTAAAAGATCTCTATAAAGCTTAATCCTTTCTTCTGCGCTCTTTACAGCAATGCCAATATGATCAATCTTTTGTGTTCTCAAAGAAGCTCACCTCCTCCTGAGAAATTATACAAAAAATACGCTAAAAATAATATAATCTTCCCAGGAAATGGAGTGATTAGTTTGAGAAAAGGAATAGCTTTAGTAGCAACGATTATATCCATTTTGCTGTTTGGGATCACTGTAAAGCAATATTATGTTGCAGGTACGCCTTTGAGAATGAGAGAAACGGACCATGGTTTGTTCATTATAGATTCATTGAATGGTTCTATATATTTCATCCATGGAGAACAGCAGAAGGTTATAGATGATTTTTCTTTCCCCGTATGGGTTGATACGCTTGGTAATTACTTATATGTTACTGATGTAAAGGGTGAATGTGTTTATAAGGTAAGTCTTGCGTCTTTTAGCATAGTTGAAAAAGTTTCTATAAAAAGGCCAGAAATGATAAAGGTTTATAATGGAAAGATTTATGTGTCATCCAGAAATGAGATTTATGAGTTAAGCAAAGATTTAAAGGTGTTGAGGAAGTGGCAATTTTGCGCGAGTTCTGTTTATTTTTACTTTTACGGAGATTACCTTTTGTATATGAATTATTGGAAAGCGAAGAAGTGTCCAGATGTTACTGTTATAAATCTGAAAAACGGGAATGTTGTTAAGGATTTATATTTAGGATTTGAAAGGCCTTTACGGTTCTTACCGATATATGACAAATGGATTTTCCTTGATTATAAGACTGGCAAAATTGTTTTTATGAGAAACTTCCATGTAGTGAAAAGAATAAATATTTCTCCATATTCCTATGATATTGTTTATTATAAAAGTAAAATCGTAGTAAGTAATCTTTTTGAAAAATCTTTATACATAATAGATCCTGTTTCATATAAAGTGTCAAAAATGCCTTGGAATTGTGAGGTTGGAGATATGGAGGTGTTCAATGACTGTTTATTTCTTTCCTGTATATTTGATAATAACGTTTTTGGCATGAATAACTGGAATTTAATCTGGAAGATTCCTTGCAAGTATCCTATCATGGTTACAAAGAGTAACGAAGGAGTTTACATGCTATGTGGTGATGAAGGAAAAGTAAAATTTATAGATGTGGGTGGTAAAATTGCAAATGAGGGGGGATAATGAATGAACACAATTGAAAGGATAGTTAGAAGTTTAATAAAGGAAGGAAAACTCAGTAGAGCCAGGGCTCTTCTTTCTATCTTTGGCGAAGATTATCCTCATTTGGTGTTAGAACTTGAGATTGCCGCTGGAAATTACGAAGGAGCGCTTGATATATATGAGAAGCTTCCAGAAGAAGTAAAGAGGGAGTATGAAAGTACCATCGATGATATCAAAAAATTGGTTGAAACTCGAGAGTATAAGGAAAATTTCAAAGATGCAATATCAGAATACGTCAAAGGAAATTACCAAGGAGCGGTTGCTCTTCTTGAAGGTATAACAAGGGATTACCCGGAACTTGTGGAAGCAATAGCTTTGAAATATGAAACTTACATTAAAACCGGAAATACATCTAAAGCGAAGGAACTTGAAGAAATCCTGAGGAGATTCGATGTTTCCCATCCTGCGTTGATAGAGAGTAAACCTTCAAGAACCGGCTTAAATTTTCCTGTTTTGGCAACAGTAGTTACATTAGTGGTGATAGTTGTAGTTTTAGGAGTGATGATATTATCGAATATTTACAGTGTATCAAGTGCTGAATCTAAAGTAGCTGATACAGTTAGAGTTGAATTGAAGCATGAATTATCCATGCAGATATCTGCTCTGTCAAGTGAAATTAAAAATTTGGAAAAAAATTTAGAAACAAAGATCAGAGAGAATACCAGAAAATTGGATGAACTATATGAAAAAGCAGGTTTAATAGAGGAGGTTCAGAACAATTTGATTAGTTCTATAGAAGAGAAATTTAATCAAGAGGGGAAAAATAGAGTATTAGGAGTACCTGATTTAGATAAAGTAGCTTCAGATACAGGTGAAATTTTAAAAAATGTAAACTTAACGCTAAATAAACTTGATTTTGTGAAGGAAAGTCTTATAACACTTGAAAGTTCCGTTACGAATCTATATTACCTTGTTATGAGGCAACAAGCAGTTTTCCCTTCTTTGAAAAGCATACTGGTGCCTGATGAAATTATATACAAACCATCATCAGAGCTTGATAAAGCGAAAATATATTGGCTTTCAGGATACATAATGTATCTTAAAAACCAGTATGATGATGCTATAGAACTTTTTCATGAAAGTTTGAAGATAGTTGACGTTTTGTATCCTCATGTGTACTTTCATGATGATTGTATTTATTATCTTGGCCTTTCCTATTATATGAATATGGAATATGATAAGGCAAAAAGATATTTTGAACTTCTCAAAAAAGAATTTCCAGAAAGTCAGTATATAGATGATGCTGAGTTTTTTATGAAAAGTATTTCAGGAGGTGAATGAGTTGTTGGAGGACTTCATAGGATCAACAAAGGAACAAATAGAA
>JAGHBG010000191.1 GCA_021161105.1 Thermotogaceae bacterium
CATATAAACCTATATGAAGAGTATTGATCTTCTGGCTCACGCCAACTTAAAGGCGAAAACGTCGAAAGGACCTGCTATCCACTTTTCAATGACCCGGATTTCTTTGCTTCATCTGAAGTCCGCAGCTATTCTTCCCCTTTTTCAAGGCGCAGTTCGAATTTTAGAAGACCCAATTCATTTTGTCAAGACCCTTTTTCAAATTTCAAAGAAATTTCTTTCAGTTTCAAAAATCCTCAGAAAACCCCTTGTCGGATCCTATTAAATCCGGACTTAAATTAACAAAACAAAAATTCATGTTTTTAGCTTTGTACCTTCAAAAGACCTCTTTTAAAATCTCTCAAATCACACAAGCCGGGGATAATGATACCATTATGAGCAAATCTGTCAATTAAGCTACAATGAAGGAATAGTTAATGAAATGTTACACATTTGACCTTTTCACATACATGAAACACCCAAAATCCATTATTTTACTTCAATTTCCTCAAATATTCTTCTAAAAAGATCTCTACCATAGCAGCTATTAGCACTAAAATCCTTGATTATCCTGAAAGTCCTTCTTCCATCCTTCAAAACTTCCGCACTCAAGCACTCAGCACCTTCACTACAAGCCATCCCCTTAAATCTTGCAAAATGCGTAACAAAAAACACGAAATTTCCGGAATCTCTCAAAGCATAAGTTATCTGCTTTGCTATTTCCGTCCCTTCAACTTCATTGGTAGAAGAAAAAGATTCATTCAAAAGCAAGAGACTTCTTGGGCGAAGCAAATCAACTATATTTTTCATCCTTTTCAATTCCTCCTCCAACTTTCCTCTTTGAAGTCTTTCATCTTCTTCTTTTCTAAAATGCGAAAATATCCCATTAAAAACTGGTGCTTTATACTCCTTTGCCGGTACAAAAAGTCCCGATTGAAACATCAATTGAGCAAGGCCTATGCTTCTTAAAAATATGGTCTTCCCTCCCTTATTGGCACCAGTTATAACAATTAGGCTCTTTCTTATAGAAAGTGAATTACCCACCACTTTCGAAGGCTTTAGCAAAGCAAGGGAGGGATCAAAAAGCTCTTCAAAATAAAAGCAAGAAGATTCCTTCGGAAAAGATACAGCATATCCCAACCCATTAAGCTTTTTATGTACATTCAAAGCTCCAGCCAAAAAAGCAAGGGAAAATCTCAGGTTTTCAAGTGTCTTCAAAAAAGTCTTCGTTATCTTAGAAAGAACCCTTGACAAGTCATACAAACCTCTCTCTTTTATTTCAAATACTACCCTCTCTGACACTTCATCACCTGGCACGATATGTATTACACGTTTTCTAAAAAACCTTGAAAGTTTACCTGTTCTTTCATCAATCACAGGAGTTACCTCGGAAAATAGCCCCCCAGCGCCCACACCGATTTTAAAACTGTATCCTTTATTGAAGCTTATGGTTTCAAGAAAGCTCTCTATTCTATCTCTCCTTTTCGATACCTCATCAATCCAAGAAAATAACTCTCTAAATCCCGCAGATTCAAATTTTTCACTGTATTTTTCTTTTATTTCTATAACCTTGTCAAACGATTCCATAAAATAGTTAAGGAGTCTATACGAACCATAAACAAGGGAAGATGGATACCTGCCAAACACGGCAAGGTAACGCTTTCTTTTACCTTCAAGAATGTTTGTTAATATTTCATATAAACTTCTTACAACTTCTTCATTCTTCAAAGCATCCTTTAAGATTTCCTGTCTATACCTTATTTCCTGTACAGATGAAGCAGGAGAGAGAAGAACCTCTTTAAAAACTTCCCTTACAAAAGAATCATTTTCTGAAGCGCTTTTTACAAGAACATCAACCCCTAAATCGTCAAACACCTCTTTGTTCAAAACCGCTAAATCTTTATCATCCACCCTGAGCAAGTTCATTATTTTTCATCCTTTCCAAAATGTCATCATAGGTAAGGCTGTATTTCTCAAGGATCGGAAGGGCATAAGCTTTACCTTTTGGAAAAGTTCTTACTATCTTGTAGGTTCTTTTAAGACTATTCTTATCCACCTGAGAAACCAGGCTTACAACATCCTCTTCTCCCGCCAGCTCATAAAAGAACGTAACCCAGAAGCATAGAGACTCTTTCTCCTTCAAAATAACCAAAGTTTTTTTACTTATAAAAAGCGCATCTTCAAGCGTTGTGGAAGAAAAAGCTTCATTGATGATAACTAAAGAATTTTCGTCAGCTTTCTTTATTAAGTCCCTCATACGATAAAGTTCCTTCTCCAGCATACTCTTATTCTCTTTAACGTCTTCTTGCTCCTCAAAGTGGGTAAGTATCTTGGAAACCATCCAACCTTTAGCGTAAGATGCGGGAATATAACTACCTATTCTGATAAGATGCATTATTTGTCCTAACGCTTTTGCATAGGTCGTTTTTCCGCCTTGATTTGGACCCGTTATTACAAAGATCTTCTCATCACTATCAATATATAAATTATTAGTAACCACTTTCACACCAAAACATTGGACTTTATGGGCCAAAACAACATTATAAAAATTTTGAAATTGACCTGTTTTGTCAACAGATAACTCTGGTATGGAAACAGGATAACTCCTCGATATATCTTTAAAGAACTTCCTTAACTTAATATAGTAAGAAAATTCCCGAACGAATTTTTCCAGCTTATCATCAAAGAAATTCTGAAATTTTGTATAAAAATCTTGTAATTTTTTCGACATTCCTGAAGTATATTTAAAAGCTTCCTCCAAAATCCTTGATTCAAGCCTTGAGGTCCCAGAAAGAACAAAGAGCTCTGGCTCTTCTACTTTTTCTGCTTCAAAATCCAAAAACGAAAACAATTTTTCCGCCTCACCCTTAACTTCATTCAAGTTTTCATAAGGATACACTTCTATTCTTGATTCCTTTATATGAACCAAGAAAGCGAATTTATCTAAGCTATCCTTCAACCTCTTTTGATAACGTTCCATCTCTCCAAACAATGAAGACGTTTTTATAATACTTACATGCTCAATTAACAAAGACAGCGCTTTTGATGAATATCTTCCATTTTCTACATCAGAAAGAAAACTATTAATAGCATCTGCATACTCAAGGGTTGACTCCAAAAACCACAAGCTTTTATGGATTTTGTAATCAAGTTTCCTAACCAAATGGAGTTTTCTAAGGGAGCTTTCAAGCTTTTGATGGAATTTCTCAAGAGAAGAGAAAAGTTGTGGATTTTCTAAGTCTTTTAAAAAGTCCAGCCTATATAAAATCGATTCTTCATTCCTTAGGGGCGTAAAGAATATGTCTTTATACTTATCGTCCCTTCCAAAAATGGCATCTGCCAAAAGATCAAAATTTAAATCATGAATATATTCACCAATGTCAGGTGTTGCTTCCTCTTCTTCTCTCTCATCTATATAAAGAACACTCCAAAAATTCAACTTCAATTGCTCCTTCCCACCACTTAAAAATCAGACATTCACTTGTAGAATTATCACTCTTTTATTGAAAAAAAAGCAAGGCTGCATGGGCGCTCTTAATCTTTAATAAGGAAGAGACAATCTACCAAGAATTACTTTATTTTTTGCTCCAGTTACCGCAGGAACATTGGAGAATTTCCCTCTAAAAAACTCATTCCCAAGCAGTGAAAACCAAATAGCTTCCTTAAAATCAGAAAATCTTTCGTTAAATGTAAACACCCTAACGCCTATCTCTTCTAATTCTTTTTTAATCATCGCCATCATAAAATCATTTTTAGTTCCGCCTCCAGAAAAGTACGCTTTTTTCACATCGGATTTTGAGAGGATGAACCTTTCAAAGGAAGTTTTTATGGAGAGCGCTGTGTAATACGAAAGGGTTGCAACAAGATCGTAAGGATCATCTATGCCAAATCTTCTCATGAAACTTTCATTATAGTATTCTTTTCCTGTGCTTTTAGGTGGAGATTTCATTATATACTCATCGCTATTCAGAACCTCTTTTGCAATATCGTAATGTATTTTCCCTTTTTTAGCTATTTTTCCATTTTCATCAAAATCAAGCCCAAAATATTTCTTTACAGCAAAATCCAAAAGAGTATTACCGGGGCCCATGTCAAAAGCTAAAAGATCGTTTATGTTTTGTGAAAGGACAGTCACGTTGGATATTCCTCCTATGTTAATAAGAGCAATTGGCTCTTTCTTTTTTGAGAAAACACAAAAATCAACATAAGGAACAAGGGGAGCACCTTCGCCACCAGCTGCGATATCTTTTCTTCTAAAGTCAGAGACAACAACCTTTCCCGTCTCAACTGCAACAATATCCGCACTACCTATTTGAAGGCTCATCTTCCTCGGAATATGCCAGATAGTTTGACCATGCATAGAAACAACTTCCACGCTATCAAAGCTTTTGCAATTTTTCAAAGCTTTAACATATTCCTTCGCAATTTCTACATCAAGTTCTGCCATGATTTCCATGCTGGGCCTCTCAATGAAACTCCTTATCTTCTCCTTTAAAGAATCTGGATAGGCATGAAAGCACAGTTCTACTACACAATAGGTGATGTTTGTATACGTTCCTTTCACATCAACTATCGCAATATCAATCCCATCAAATGATGTTCCCGACATCATCCCGGCAATCCTTAAATATTTCTTCCTGTATAACTCATCTAATATTTTCTTTAAATGCACTGCGTTATCACCCTGTTCCCGACCCTTCTTCTAAATTCATTCATAAGCCTTTTTGACCCATCGGTATCTTCTATATTTACCCTGTTGGTAAGAAGAACCACACCACAATCAGCGTAAGGATCGTACCATACTTCCGTTCCAGTATAACCTGTATGACCAAAGGAACCATCATGTATTAAGTTTGGATAAACCTCACTGAAAGACCTTTTTATCTGCCATCCCAAACCTCTTCCGTCCCCAAGACCTTCTGTGTAATTCTTAGTTGCCATTTCAACAGTTTGTACACTTAAAATTTTACCATTTATGTATGAAACCATGAACTTTGCAACATCAACTGCCGTTGAAAAAAGCCCCGCGTTTCCAGATACGCCACTTAAAGCCCTGGCATTGGGATCGTGAACTATTCCTTTAAAAGTTGTCGGAGCTATATTCTTTACTGAATATACTAAAGGTTTGTAAAATGTGTTGTTCAAACCAAGAGGTTCATAGAGTTTTTCTTTCGCAAGTTCATCCAGAGGTTTTTGATATATCTCTTCCAGAATAAAACCAAGCGTTATAAATCCCATGCAGCTATAAACAGCCTTGCTGAATGGTTCGTATTCTTTTTCAAGCCTAAGCACTGCTATTCTTTTATGTCCAATTCCTTCAAGATTGTAATAAGCTGGAAGGCCGGAAGTATGGGTTAAAAGATGATAAATTCGCACATCCTTTTTCCAATCGTTTTTAAGTTCATCAAAAAAGTCTGAAAGTCTGCTTGATAAAGAAAGCTTACCTTCTTCCACAGCTTTCAAAACTAAAGGAGCAGTTGCCAGAACCTTGGTGAGTGAGGCAAGATCATAGACGGTATTCTCATCAACATTTTCTCCATTCAAACTTTTCTTTCCAAAAGGTTCTACATGAATCACACCAGATTTTCTAAATACAGCTAAAATCCCTCCAGGAAAGACCTTACCAACAAATTCCTCCACAATATCCTCTATCAATGAAGATCACCACCGTAAAGAAGCACTTCTTTTGCTTCTTCTATATAATCTCCGGGTGGAGTTAAATCGTAGCTATCAAGATTGTTTATAAAATCCCTAACACCTGCCAGTCTATCAAGGTGCTCTGTAGTTTTGAATTCTTCATATTTTTTAAAATATTTGAGCATATCTATTGCCACTGAGTAAAAATCATTCTCTTCCTTTGGGAAAAACTCTATTCCATGACAGACTTCGCCCGTATATTCTCTGTACATTGGGACAAAATCTCTCTTTCTGAAGTAAATTTCAGAATGTTTTTCTTCTAGATATTCATAAAGCTCGTCCTGATCCACCCATGGGGCACCAACAAACTCAAAAGGTTTAGTTGTTCCCCTACCATGAGAAAGATTTGTGCCCTCAAAAAATGCCATCCCAGTATACGCTAAAAGAGATGAGTATGTTGGAAGGTTCGGTGATGGAAGATTCCAAAAAAGACCCGTCTTTGGAAATGTTTCCCCACTCCATCCCTCAAGTTTTGAAATCTCAAGATCTAAATCAAGATCAAGGAGCTTTTTGTAGTAAAGAGATAGCTCTCCTATCGTAAGACCATATCTTAGAGGAAGTCTGTAGCCTCCAACAAATGTTGCCATATCATCTGAAATTCTCATTCCAACAACCTTTCTTCCAAGAGGATTTACTCTGTCAAAAACTATAAATTTAACCGAAGTCTCTGCAGCCGTTTCCATAGTGTAGGCCAATGTATAGATGTAAGTGAAGTATCTAAGGCCAACATCCTGTATATCGAAAATAACAACATCCAAATCCTCAAGAAGTTCCTTTTCTGGCTTTTTTCTTTTTCCGTAAAGACTTATAACAGGATAACCGTATTTAGGATGTATCATATCATTAACATGTTTCCCATCAGCGACACCAAAAAGCCCATGTTCTGGTGTGAATACCCTTACAACCTTTATTTTTTCTTTTGCCGCTATATCCAAAATATGTTCAAAATTTTTATTTATTGCAGA